>NZ_JBFBDO010000095.1:0-31395 GCF_040683335.1 Kitasatospora sp. NPDC093806 | reverse complement strand
TGGAGGGTGGGGCCGGTGAGGGTTTGGCGTTGCCAGCTGGCGAAGTCGGTGTAGTGGAGGGGGAGTTGGGGCCAGGTGGGGGGTTGGTTGGCCAGGGCGGCGTGGTAGGCGTGGGTGAGGTCGTTCTCCAGGACGTTGATGGACCAGCCGTCGAAGATGCTGTGGTGGACGGTGATCAGGAGGATGTGGTCCTGGGGGGCGAGGTGGAGGAGGTGGGCGCGGGTGAGGGGGCCGGTGGCGAGGTCGAAGGGCTGGTCGGCCTGGGTCTGGGTGTGGTCGCGGGCGGCCTGCTCGGGGTCGGCGGCACCCGACAGGTCGAGGCGTTCGAGGGGGATGGTGCCGGCGGGGTCGACGATGACGTGGGGCTGGTCGCCGTCGTTGCCGAAGCGTGAGCGCAGCACCTCGTGCCGTTCCTCGACGGCCTGCCAGGCCCGTTCCAGCGCGACTGGGTCCAGCTCACCCTTCAACCGGTAGGCGGTGTCCTGCATGGTGTACGCGAGGTTGCCCGGGATCAGCCGGTCCAGGAACCAGAGCCGCTGCTGCGCGAAGGAGAGCGCGGGCCGCTCGCTGCGCGGCTGCGGTCCGGGCCGCGACGGGGCCTGTCGGGCACCCCGGGTCTGCGCGGCCCGGGCCCGGCCCAGCCGCTGGGCGAGCAGCCGGGCGCGGTCGTCGCCGTTCTGGTCGAGCTGCTCGGTGGTCATGACGCCTCCGTGGTGGTGCCGTTCCAGCGGTCGAGCAGGGCGAGCTCTTCGCCGGTGATGATCGGGACCCGCGAGATCCGCTGGGCCGGGTCGGCCGCCACCGCGGTGAGGAAGTTCAGGTAGTGGCCGGCCAGCCGGCGCGCGGTGTCCGCGGAGAACAGGTCGGTGGCGTAGATGAGTTCGCCGCTCAGCTCGTCCGTCCCGTTGTCGAACAGGTGCAGCTCGACGTCGAACCGGGTGGTGGTGCCGTCGGTGTCGAACTGCGTCACGTCGAGTCCGGCCAGCGCCAGCTCGCCGACCTCGGCGCCGCCCTCGGTGTTCAGCAGGTTGAACCAGACCTGGATCAGCGGGTTGCGGCTGAGGTCGCGGGTCGGCGCCAGCTCCTCGACCAGCTTCTCGATCGGCAGCTCCTGGTGCGAGAAGGCGCTCAGGGCGGTCTCCCGGACCTGGTCCACCAGCTCGGCGAAGGTCGGCTCGCCGGCCAGCCGGGCGCGCAGCGGCACGGTGTTCACGAAGAAGCCGATCAGCTGCTCGACCGCCGGGCTGATCCGGCCCGCCACCGGCGAGCCGACCAGCAGGTCGTCCACCCGGGCGTGCCGGGACAGCACCGCCTGGTAGGCGGCGAGCGTGACCATGTAGAGGCTGGCCCGGTGCTCCCGGGCGATGCCGCGCAGCCCCTCGGTGACCTCGGCGGGCACCGTGAACGGGACGGACCGGCCCTGGAAGCTGGGGTTCAGCGGGCGCGACTTCTCCACCGGCAGCTCCAGCACCTGCGGGACGTCCGCCAGCTGCTCGCGCCACTGGCGCAGGTGCCGGGCGAGCCGGTCGCCGGACAGCTGGGCGCGCTGGCGGACCGCGAAGTCGGCGTACTGCAGCGGCAGTTCGGGGAGCTCGGGACGCTCGCCGGCCAGCGCCGCGGCGTAGCCGGCGGTGACCTCCCGGGTGAGCAGGCCGAGCGAGACGCCGTCGAAGACGCTGTGGTGGACGGTGACCAGCAGCACGTGGTCCTCGGCCGCCAGCTTCAGCAGCCGCACCCGCAGCAGCGGTCCGGTCTCCAGCGCGAACGGGGTGCCGGCCTCGGCGGAGGCCTCCGCCCGGGCCGCCGCGACGGGGTCGGCGGCTCCCGAGAGGTCCTCCCGCCGCAGCGCGAACGCGGCCGGCCCGACCAGCTGGTAGGGCTCGTCGCCGTTCAGCGCGAACCGGGTGCGCAGCACCTCGTGCCGCTCGACCACCCCGGTCAGGGCCCGCTCCAGGGCGTCGGCGTCCAGCGCGCCGCGCAGCCGGTAGGCGGCCGGGATCACGTACGCGACGTCGTCGGGCCGCAGCTGGTCGAGGAACCACAGCCGGCGCTGGGCGAAGGACAGCGCCGGGTGCTCGCCGCGCTCCGGGCCCTCGGCGAGCGCGGGGCGCTTCTTCGCGGAACGCTCGAACAGGCGGCGGCGCAGCAGTTCCTCGCGCTCGGCCGAAAGGTTGGTGCTCATCGGTGACTCCTCGTACCGGTCTGGGGTTCGGCGCCGTGCACGGCGGCGGTGACCTCGGTGTCGGACATGGCGGCGATGTCGGCGATCACGGCCTCCTCGACCGCGCGGGCCAGTTCGGCCACCGTCCGGTTCTCGAACAGGGTGCGCAGCGGCAGCTCGACCTCGAAGGCCGCGCGGACCTTGGAGACGACCTGGGTGGCGAGCAGCGAGTGGCCGCCGAGCTCGAAGAAGTCGCTCTCCACGCCGATCCCCGGCAGGCCGAGCGCCTCCGCCCAGATGTCCGCGATGATCTCTTCCTGGAGGTTGCCCGGGGCCTGCTCGCCGGTCGGCGAGGTGCCCTCGGCGACCGGGTCCGGCAGGGCCTTGCGGTCGAGCTTGCCGACCCGGGTGAGCGGCAGCTCGGGCAGGAACACCAGGTAGCCGGGCACCATGTGCTCGGGCAGCACGGACCGCAGGTGGGCGCGGAGTTCGTCCCGGCCGGGCTCCTCCGCGCGGGGCACCAGGTAGCCGGCGAGGTGGCGGTGGCCGCCGACCTCGACGGGCACCACCGCGGCGTCCGCGACGCCGGGGTGGCGGCGCAGCACGGTCTCGATCTCGCCGGGCTCGATCCGGTAGCCGCGGATCTTGACCTGGTGGTCGATCCGGCCGAGGAACTCCAGCGTGCCGTCCGGTCGCCAGCGGGCCTGGTCGCCGGTGCGGTACAGCCGGGCGCCGTGGCGGGCCCCGTACGGGTCGGGGACGAAGCGGTCGGCGGTCAGGCCGGGCCGGCCCAGGTAGCCGCGGGCCAGGCAGTCGCCGCCCACGCAGACCTCGCCGGGCACGCCCACCGGGACCGGCTGGAGCGCGTCGTCCAGCACGTACACCTGGGTGTTGGGCACCGGGCGGCCGACCGGGACGGCCGTCGGCCAGTCCTGCGGGCTGCCGGTGAGCCGGTGGGCGGTGATGACGTGCGCCTCGGTCGGGCCGTACTGGTTGTCCACCTCGACGCCGGGCAGCCCGGCCAGCAGCCGGTGGATCTCCGGGGTGAGCCGCAGCTCCTCGCCGGCCGTGGTGATCTCGGCGAGCGGGGGCAGCGGGTCGGCGGCGGTCTCGGCGAGCTGTTGCAGCACCATCGGCGGGCAGAACAGCCGGCGGGTGCCGTGGGCGCGCATGACCCGCAGCATCTCCTCGGGGTCGCGCCGCTGGTCCTCGTCGAGCAGGACGACCAGGCCGCCGGCGAACCAGGTGGAGAACAGCTCCTGGAAGGAGATGTCGAAGTTGATCGCGGAGAACTGGAGCGTCGGCCCGGGCACCGCGCTGCGCTCCAGCTGCCAGTGCAGCAGGTTGAGCAGCGGGCGGTGGGTCATCGCGATGCCCTTGGGCCGCCCGGTGGTGCCGGAGGTGTAGATGACGTAGATCAGGTCGTCGACGTGGCCGGTCGGCTCGGGGTCGGTGTCCGGCCGGCCGGCCAGGTCGTCCGCGTGCCGGTCGACCAGCAGGGCGGGCACGTCCGCGGGGAGCCGGTCGACCAGCTCCGAGGTGGTCAGGACGAAGGCCGCCCCGGCGTCGCGGACCATGAACTCCAGCCGGTCGGTGGGCAGTCCGTGGTCCAGCGGCAGGTAGGCGGCGCCGGCCTTGAGGATCGCCAGCACGGCGGCGGCCCGGGTGATGCCCTGGGGCAGGCAGAGTCCGACGATGGTCTCCCGGCCCGCGCCGTGTTCGCGCAGCAGGCCGGCCAGCCGGTTGGCCCGGGCGTTGAGCTCCCGGTACGTGACCGTCTCGGAGCCGGAGCCGGAGCCGGTGCCGGAGACGGCGGCCGGGGCGTCCGGGGTGCGGGCGGCCTGCCGCTCGAAGCGCTCGGAGACGGTGGCGCCCGCCTCGTACGGTCCGACCGGCGCGGCCCACTCGGTGAGCAGCCGGCCGCGTTCGGCGTCGGTGAGCACGTCCACGTGCAGCGGCCGGATGTCCGGGTCCTGGCCGACGGCCCGCACCAGGCGGGTCAGGTGCTCGGCCAGCCGGGCCACCCCGGCGTCCTCGAACAGGTCGGTGGCGTAGACGAGTTCGCCGTCGAGCGCGCCGGAAGGGTGCTCCTCCAGGTGGAGTTCCAGGTCGAAGCGGGTGGAGACGAATCCCGTGTCGAAGGCCTCGACCCGGGTGTCCGGCAGGCTGAGCGCGCCGCGGGAGGCGAACAGGTCGAACCAGACCTGGATGACCGGGGTGCGGCTGAGGTCGCGGGGCGGCGCGAGCTCCTCGACCAGCTGCTCGAACGGCAGGTCCTGGTGGCTGAACGCCTCCAGGGCGGTGGTCCGCACCGCCTCGACCAGCTCGCGGGCGGTCGGGTCGTTGCTCAGTTCGGTGCGCAGCGGCAGGGAGTTGACGAAGAACCCGACCAGGTCCTCCACCTCGGGCCGGGTCCGGCCGAAGACCGGGCTGCCGACCACGATGTCCCGGCCGCCGGTGTGCTTGGCCAGCAGCACCTGGAACAGCGCGAGCAGCACCATGAACGGGGTGGCGCCGTGCTCCTCGCCCAGCGTCCGCAGCGGCTCGACCAGGTGGGCGGGCAGCCGGAAGCGGTGCACGCCGCCGTGGTAGCTCGGCAGCGCGGGCCGGGGCCGGTCGGTGGGCAGTTCGAGCACGCTGGGCGCGTCGGCCAGCTGGTCGCGCCAGTAGCGGACCTGGCCGGTGAGCACCTCGTCGTCCAGCCAGTCCCGCTGCCAGGCGGCGAAGTCGGCGTACTGGACGGGCAGCGGGGCCCAGTCCGGCCGGCCGCCGGCCAGCCGGGCGCGGTAGGCGGTGCCGAGGTCGCGCTCCATGATGCCCACCGACCAGCCGTCGAAGACGCTGTGGTGGACGGTCAGCAGCAGCACGTGGTCCTGCTCGGCGAGCCGGACCAGCCGGGCCCGCAGCAGCGGTCCGCGCTCCAGGTCGAACGGCGTGCCGGCCTCCTCCCGGGCCAGCTCGCGGGCGGCCGCGGCCGGGTCCGGCCGGTCGCCGAGGTCGGTGCGCGCGAGGGTGAACCGCTCGGCGCCGTCGAGCACCGCGTACGGCTCGCCGCCGATCGTGGTGAAGCGGGTGCGCAGCACCTCGTGCCGCTCCAGCACGTCGCGCAGCGCGGTCTCCAGCACGGCCGGGTCGACCGGGCCGCGCAGCCGGTGGGCCTCGGCGATGGTGTAGGCGGTCATCCCGGGCGTCAGCTGGTCGAGGAACCAGAGCCGGCGCTGGGCGAAGGAGAGCGGCCGGGGCTCGTCCGGGGCGCTCTCGCGGGCTTCGAGCACCGGCGCGCCCTGCTCGGTCCCGGCCCGGCCGAGGGCGGCCGCCAGTTCGGCCACCGTGCGGTGCTCGAACAGCAGCCGCAGCGGCACCGGCACCTCGAAGGCCTCGCGCAGCCGGGAGGCGACCTGGGTGGCGAGCAGCGAGTCGCCGCCGAGGGTGAAGAAGTCGTCGTGGACGCCGAGGTCGCGGGTGCCCAGCAGGCCGGCCCAGACCGAGGCGACGATCTGCTCGGTGATGTCGCGCGGGGCGACCGCGGCGGCGGCGCGGACGGTGGGCGCCGGCAGCGCCCGGTGGTCCACCTTGCCGTTGGCGGTCAGCGGGAGGCGGTCGAGCACGACCACCACCGGCCGCATGTAGCCGGGCAGGTAGCGCTCGGCGTGGGCGGTCAGCTCCGCCGGGTCGATCCGCTCGCCGGGGGCGGCCACCGTGTAGGCGGCCAGCACCCGGGCGCCGGAGGCGGCCCGGGCGGCGGTGACCACGGCCTGGCCGACGGCGGGGTGGCCGGTCAGCACGGCCTCGACCTCGCCGGCCTCGATCCGGAAGCCGCGGACGTTCAGCTGGCGGTCGACCCGGCCGAGGAACTCCAGGGCGCCGTCCTCCAGCCAGCGGACCAGGTCGCCGGTGCGGTACAGCCGGTCGGTGTCGGGGCCGGCCGGGTACGGGTTGGCGACGAACTTCTCGGCCGTCAGGTCGGGCCGTCCGGCGTAGCCGCGGGCCAGGCCCGGTCCGGCGACGCAGAGTTCGCCGACCGCCCCGCGCGGGACCAGCCGCAGCCGGTCGTCGAGGACCACGATCTGGTGGCCGGGCAGCGGCCGGCCGATCGGCGGCGGCCGGTGCCAGTCGCCCGCGCAGATCAGCTGGGTGACCGCGACGGTGGCCTCGGTGGGGCCGTACTGGTGGATCAGGGTCCGGCCGGCCGACCACGGGCCGATCAGGTGGCCGGGGGTGGACTCGCCGCCCATCGAGATCGCGCGCAGCCCGGGCAGGGCCGCCGGGTCGAGCAGCGGGAGCATGGCCGGGGGCAGGTCGGCGACGGTGACGCCGGCCCGCCGGACCAGCTCGGTGAGCCGGGCCGGGTCGTTGCGCTCGGCCTCCTCGGCGATCACCAGGGCGGCGCCGCCGAGCAGGGTCGCGAAGATCTCCAGCACCGAGACGTCGAAGCCGAGCGCGGCCCGCTGCAGGAAGCGGTCGGCCGGGGTGATCCGGTAGTCCTCGATCGCGGAGCGGACGAAGTGGGCGACCGAGCGGTGCTCGATCATCACGCCCTTCGGCCGGCCGGTGCTGCCGGAGGTGAAGAGCACGTAGGCGAGGTCGGTGGGCAGCGCGCTCGGGGGCGGCGGCAGGGGGGCGCCGGGCGCGTCGGGCGCCGCGTCGAGCAGGACGACGGCGCGGCCGTCGGCGGCCCGGGCGGCGGTGCCGTCGGCGTCGTCGGTCAGCAGGACCCGGACCTCGGCGTCGGCCAGGACGGCGCGGGCGCGTTCGGCCGGGGTCTGCGGGGTGACCGGCACGTAGCAGGCGCCGGTCTTGAGGACGCCGAGCAGTCCGGCCACGGCGGCGGCGCCGGGGGCGGCGGAGATCGCCACCCGGTCCCGGTGCCGGACGCCGGCCGCGTGCAGCCGGCCGGCGATCGCGTCCGACCAGCGGTCGAGTGCGGCGTAGCTGTGGCCGCCGGTCGCGGTGTGGACGGCGGTGGCGTCGGGGGTGGCGGCGGCCCGGGCGCGGAACAGCCCGTCCAGGGTGGCGGTCAGCGCGTCCCGGTGGGCGGGGCGGCCGAGGGCGAGGGTCCGGGTGAGTTCGGCGCTCTCCTCCTCGCCGACCAGCGGGAGTTCGCCGACGGTGCGGTGCGGGGCCTCGGCGAGGCCGGTCAGCAGCCGCTCGAAGGCGCGCAGAAACGATTCGGCGGTGACGCGGCCCCAGAGCGCGGGGTCCAGCCCGGCCGCGGACCGCAGCTCGCCGCCGTCCACGGTCGGCTCCACCGTCAACTCCAGCGTCAGGCCGGGGAGTTCGTCGGCGGCCAGGGTGACCGGCAGGGCGGAGCCGGACCCGGCCGCGCCGTCCAGCAGCCCGGCCAGGGTGCGTCCGGCCACCGCGTCCAGCACGGCCGGCGACCCGCCGTCACGCCGGACGGACACCTGCTCGCCGCCGGTCCAGCGGCCGGCCAGCGCGGCGAACACCGCCGTCAGGACGGCGGGCGCGGGCGCCCCGAGCCGCTCCGCCGCGGCGGCCAGCGCCGCCCCGGCCGCGGCCGAGGCGCGCCGGACCTCGACGCGCTCCGTCATGACCGCCCCCCGGCCGGCAGCTGGAAGTAGCTCGTGGCCTCCCGCCGCCACCGGCGCCGCAAGGGGTCGTGGAACAGCCGGGCGACCAGTCCGACCGGACTGACCACGGCGTAGTACAACAGGGCGAGTGGAAGGGAACGCATGGCGGTGTCGGCTCTCCTCGAGCGTGTGAGCGGCTGGAGCGGGTGGTGGGCGACGAGGTGGGGGAGCGGCTCAGTCCATCGGGATGGCCTGCCGCCAGTCCCGGTCCTCCTGCCACTGCGGCTGGCCGGGCTTCTCCAGCAGGAAGGAGCCCAGCGCGAGGACGTCGATCCCGGTCCGCATGAAGCAGGTGTAGGCGTCCTCCGGCGAGCCCACGATCGGCTCCCCGCGCACGTTGAACGAGGTGTTCACCACCACCGGGCAGCCGGTGGCCTCCTTGAAGGCGGTGAGCAGCCGGTGGTAGCGCGGGTTGTTCCCGGCGGTGACGGTCTGCACCCGGGCCGAGCCGTCCACGTGGGTGACCGCCGGGATGGTCGAGCGCCGCACCTTCAGCAGGTCGAGCCCGGCGGCCCGGTCGGTCTCGGCGGCGTCCGGACGGATCCGCTGGGCCTCGGCGACGTCCGCGACGATCAGCATGTAGGGGCTCGGCTGGTCGAGGTCGAAGTACTCACCGGCGTCCTCGGCCAGCACCGACGGCGCGAACGGCCGGAACGACTCACGGAACTTGATCTTGAGGTTCATGGTGGTCTGCATGTCCGCGTTGCGCGGGTCGCCGAGGATCGACCGGGCGCCCAGGGCGCGCGGGCCGAACTCCATCCGGCCCTGGAACCAGCCGACCACCTTGCCGTCCGCCAGCGCCGCCGCGACCTCCTTGTCCAGCTCCTCCGGCGCGAGCCGGCGGTAGGGCGCGCCCAGGCCGTCCAGGTGGGCGGCGATCCGCTCGTCGTCGAACTCCGGTCCGAGCAGCGAGCCGGACATGGCGTCCCGGCCGCCGCCCCCGCCGTCGACGTCCAGGTGCTCCCGGGGCGCGCCGCGCTCGGCGGCGACGGCCAGCGCGGCCCCCAGCGCGCCGCCCGCGTCACCGGCGGCGGGCTGCACCCAGACCTCGTCGAACACCTTCTCCCGGACCAGCCGGCCGTTGGCGACGCAGTTCAGCGCCACCCCGCCGGCCAGGCAGAGCCGGTCCTCGCCGGTCCGCTCGCGGGCGGTCCTGGCCAGCCGGAGCACCACGTCCTCGGTGACCTTCTGGACGGACGCGGCCAGGTCGAACTCCCGCGCGGTGAGCGGCCCTTCGGGCTGCCGCCGGGGGCCGCCGAAGAGCTGCTCGAAGGCCCGGCCGGTCATCCGCCGGCCCCGCAGGTACTCGAAGTACCGCAGGTCCAGCCGGAAGGAGCCGTCCTCCTTGACGTCGATCAGCTTCTCCCGGATCAGCGACTCGTACCGGGGCTCGCCGTACGGGGCCAGGCCCATCAGCTTGTACTCGCCCGAGTCGACCTTGAACCCGCAGAAGTAGGTGAACGCCGAGTAGAGCAGCCCCAGCGAGTGCGGGAAACGCAGTTCCGCCAGCGGCTCGAGTGTTCTGCCCCGGCCGTGCCAGAGCGTGGTGGTGGCCCACTCGCCGACGCCGTCGACGCACAGCACCGCCGCCGACTCGTACGGGCTCGGCAGGAACGCCGAGGCCGCGTGCGACTCGTGGTGGCGGCGGACCCGGATCTCCGGGACGTGGCCGCCGTCCAGCCCGGCGAGCCGCTCGCGGATCGTCCGGGGGATGTCCCGCTTCCAGGCGAGCCAGGACGGCACGGTGTCCCGGAAGGCCGGGAACGCCCGGGGCGCGGAGCCCGCGAAGGTGGCCAGCACCCGGCGGAACTTCAGCGCCGGGTCCTCGTAGTAGGCGATCGCGGAGACGTCCCGCAACCGCGCCCCGGCCTCCCGCAGGCAGTACTCGACGGCCTGGACGGGGAAGGAGCCGTCGTGGCGGCGCCGGCTGAAGCGCTCCTCCTGCGCCGCCGCGACGGGCGTGCCGTCGGCGACCAGCGCGGCGGCGCTGTCGTGGTAGAAGGCCGAGACGCCCAGGATCAGTTCGGTCACGGTCTCCGCCTCAGAACATCGGATAGATGGAGTCGTCCGGCTTCTCGACCGGACGGCGCCGGAAGAGCCGGTTCAGCAGCCTGCGAACGAGCGACACGCGGAACCTCTTCTCAGGAGAGGCCGAGCTGGTCGGCCAGGAGCCCGGTCACGGTGTCGTAACCCAGGTCGGTCAGGTGGGCCCGGTCGGTGAACAGCCAGTCCTTCGCGGACGCGGCCGCGCCGAGCAGCGGGTTGAGGTCCGTGAACGGGACGCCCAGCCGCTCGCAGCCGGCCCGCAGCGCCTCGGCGTAGGCCTGGCCGGTCGCCGGCGCGATGATGTCGCCGAACACCTCGGTGAAGCTGAACATCTCGTCCAGCTCGTCGAAGAGCAGCTGTTCCTCGGGGGCCGGCTGCTCCCGCACCCAGGTCGCCATCGGCTGGAGGGCGAAGGAGAGTTCGGCCCCGGTCGCCTTCGCCAGCAGCCGCCAGGAGTCCAGGTGACGCAGGGTCAGCTCGGCGCCGACGGCCACCTGGGTGGCGGCGTCCGGCCGGGGCGAGTTCCCGGTGTCCAGCGCGGGGCCGCCCGCGCCCCGCCGGCCGAACAGCCCGTCGCGCTTGCGGGCCGGGCGGTCCGCGGCCATCTTCTCGGTGAACTCGTTGTGCTGGAAGTACGCGCCGTGGTCCCAGTTGGGGGACTGCGGCTGGCGGGCCAGGCCCAGGTTGTTGAAGCCGGAGACCACCACGATCCGGTCGATCTCCGGGACCAGGTGCCGGTGCAGCAGGAACAGCACCAGCTCCTGGGTGGAGTTGAAGCTGCGGCCGGCCACGCTGAGCCACGGCCGGGCGGGCGCGTGCGCGGACCAGAGCCGGGAGGCGATCGTCGCGGCGTCGGTGGTGGCGCCCACGCCGAACGCCATCGAGCTGCCGACCAGCAGGTTCACCGGCCCGGCCGGGCGCTCCCCGTCGCCCAGCGCGGCGCGGGCGCCGTCCGGGCCGTGCGAGTACCGGAAGCCGAAGCGGTCGGTGTTGACGATCGCCGACCGGTGCTCGGCCGGGTGGAAGTACATCGTGTACGGGAGCCAGCGCAGCCGGCCGTCCTCGTACAGCTCCTCGGTGTAGTGCCGCATCTGCGGCGTGAGCGTGGCGATGTGCGAACTCACGGTGGGTCCTCCAGCGGTCTGTCGGGGCGGGGCCGGGCTGATCCACTGGACGCGCCCTAGGACGCGCCCTCCCAGCGCAGCGCGCTGCCGGTGCGGGCGTGCCGGATCTCCGCGCTGAGGCCGGCCACGGTCGGGGTGGTGAACAGGGTGCGCATCGGAAGGTCGACCTCGAAGGCCGCGCGGACCCGGAAGACCACCTGGGTGATCAGCAGCGAGTGCCCGCCCAGGGCGAAGAAGTCGTCGTCCACCGAGACCTTCTCGACGTCCAGGACCTCGGCCCAGATCGCGGCCACCCGCTCCTCGACCTCGTCCCGCGGCGCGACGAACGCCCGGTCCTCGGCGGGGGCCTCCTCGACCGGTGGCAGGCTCTTGCGGTCGACCTTCCCGGTGGCCGTCATCGGCATCTCGTCCAGCAGGACGAACACCTGCGGGATCATGTGCGCCGGCAGCGTGTCGCGCAGCCCCTCGCGCAGCTCGAAGGAGCTCGGACGGCGCTCCCCGATCGGCACCGCGTAGGCGATCAGCTTGGCCTCGGGGGTGCCCAGCCCGGTGGCGACCACCACCGCCTCGCCGATGTCGGAGCGCTCGCGCAGCCGGGACTCGATCTCGCCGGGCTCGACCCGGTAGCCGTGGATCTTGATCAGGAAGTCGTCCCGGCCGATGAACTCCAGGGTGCCGTCCGGCCGCCAGCGGCCGAGGTCCCCGGTGCGGTACATCCGGGCGCCGGGCTCGTCGGCGAACGGGTCCGGGACGAAGCTCTGCGCCGTCAGGTCGGGGCGCCCGGCGTAGCCGCGGGACAGCGGCCCGCCGCCGACGTGGACGATCCCGGGCACGTTGATCGGCACCGGCTGCAGGTGCTCGTCCAGCACGTGCACCCGCGAGCCCGCCACCGGGCGGCCGATCACCGGGACGGCCGGCCAGTCGGCGGCCGGCTGGTCCAGCCGCAGCGCGGTCACCACGTTGATCTCGGTGGAGCCCCACTGGTTGTCCAGGTAGGCCCCCACCCGGTCGCACATCGCCTTGATCTCGGGCGTGACGATCAGCCGGTCGCCGGTGGTCACGATCTCCCGCAGCGAGCCCAGCGACTCGGGGAACTTGGCCGAGTAGCGGCTGAGCTGGTCGAGCGCCACGAACGGCAGCAGGATCGTGGTCAGTTCGTGCCGGTCGATCAGCCGGGCGACGCTCGGGATGTCGAAGCGGTCGTGCTCGGAGGCGATCACCAGGCTGCCGCCGGCCCACCAGGCGGCCAGGAACTCGTAGGTGCAGACGTCCGAGGTGATCGGGAAGTACTGCAGGGCGCGCGGCCGGTCCAGGTAGACGCGCTTGCACCAGTCCATCAGCCGCACCGTCGGCGCGTGGTGCATCGCGATGCCCTTGGGCGTCCCGGTGGAGCCGGAGGTGTGCACGATGTACAGCAGGCTGTCGCCGCTGGTCAGGGTCGGCGGGTTGTCCGCCGGGTACGCCGCCAGCTCCTCCTCGGACGGGCGCAGCACCGGCACGCCCCAGTGGTCGGCGGGGATTCCCGGCTCGGAGATCGCGAGGACGGCGCCGGAGTCGGCCAGCACGAAGCGCTGGCGCTCGGCCGGGTTCTCCAGGTCGACCGGGACGAAGGCACCGCCGGCCTTGAACACCGCCAGCATCGCGATCGCCATGGTCAGCCCGCGGCGCACGCCGATGCCGACCACCGACTCCGGGCCGACGCCCTGCTCGCGCAGGCGCCAGGCCAGCCGGTTGGCCCACCGGTTCAGCTGGTCGTAGGTCAGCGACCGGTCGCGGAAGACCACCGCGATCGCGTCGGGCGTGCGGGCGGCCTGCTCCTCGAACCGTTCCGTCACGATCAGCGACTCGTGCGCGGGCGGGGGGAGAACCTCGGTCATCGTCGTCCTTCGGGGCGGATCTCGGTCGGTCGGGGCGTGAAGGTCACGGGCAGCTCGCCGGGACCGCGCAGCATCGGGCCCAGCGCCCAGGGCACCTGGTCGGCGGGGGTGGTGAGGGCCAGGTCCGGCAGCGTCTCGAAGAGGGTCCGCAGCGCGATCTCGCCCTCGGCGCGGGCCAGGTGGGCGCCCAGGCAGAAGTGCGTGCCCTGTCCGAAGGCCAGGTGCGAGCGGGCCGGCCGGCGGACGTCGAAGCGGTCCGGGTCGGGGAACTGCGCCGGGTCGCGGTTGGCGGCGGCGAGCGAGATCAGCACCGCGTCGCCCTTGGCGACCTCGGTGTCGCCGATGGTCATCGCCTCGCGGGCGTAGCGGTTGGCGCCGGCCTGCGAGGGCGAGTCGTAGCGCAGGATCTCCTCGATCGAGGACTGCCACAGCGCCGGGTCGGCGAGCACGTCCGCCAGCTGCTCCGGGTGCTGCATCAGCCGCAGGATGCCGGCGCCCAGGAACGGCACCGAGGTGGCGTGCCCGGCGCCGATGATCAGGTAGAGCATGCCGCGCAGCTCGTCCTCGCTGTCCAGCTCGCCGGCGTCGAGCTTGGCCAGCAGGTCGGTCACCACGTCGTCACCGGGGTGGCGGCGCTTGTGGGCGACCACCTCGCGCAGGTAGTCGTCCAGGAAGGCGACGGCCGCGCGGTCGGTGGGCTGCATGATCGAGGCCCGCCAGAACTGCTCCATGCAGACCTCGGGCGGCTGCTGGAGCTCCTCCGGCACGCCGAGCACGTCGTGGATCACCGCGACCGGCACGATCAGCGAGTACTCGGTCACCAGGTCGGCGGTGCCGCGGCCGGCGAACGCGGCGATGGTCTCCCGGCAGATCCGCTCGATCCGCGGGCGGTAGCGCTCCACCGCCCGCGGACTGAAGGCCGCCGACACCAGCCGGCGCAGCCGGGCGTGCTCCGGCGGGTCCATGCCCTGGAGATTGCGTTCGAACGCGGAGCTCTCCTCCTCCGCTCCGTACGCGCTGTTGCGGACGTCCGCGCTGATCCGGGCGTCACCGAGCACGGTGCGGCTCAGCTCGTACGCGGTGACCAGCCAGGTGGCCGGCTCGCCGTCGCCGCCGGCGACGAGACTGACCGGGCAGTGCTCGCGCATCCACGCGTAGTTCGGGTACGGGTCGGGGTCGCCGCGCCGTCCGGACTGCCGGAACGGCGTGAGGCCCTGCTGGTTCTCCATGCGGTGCGATCGCCTCTCACAGAGCGGGGGACGGGGAGGTCAGCCGGCGTTCTCGGACAGCAGCGGCTGGTCCGAGGCGGTGACCACCTGGAAGTCGCGGCTGGCGACCCACTCCGGGCGGGGGTTCTCGATCGGCTCCAGCGCGTTGCCGATCGCGTTGTAGCGGATGAACAGGATGGTCCGGTCGCCCGCGGACAGGTTCGGCGGCGAGCAGTGCAGCACCTGGCCGGCGAAGATCAGCACCGAGCCCTTGCGGCCGTGCTTGGAGACCAGGCCGTTGCGGTTCATGATCGAGGTCAGGGTCTCGTTGTCGACCCGGTGGCGGAAGCCCATCGCGGCGGACTCCCAGCCCTCCGCGTAGGTGCTGGTCTCGCTGTGCAGCTGGTCGGTGTGCGAGCCGGGGATGATGAAGATCGGCCCGTTGAACTCGGTGACGTCGTCCAGGAAGACCGCCACGCTGAGCACCTGCGGGCCGGGCATGCCGTCGTCGCGGTGCCAGTACAGGAAGTCCTGGTGCCACTCCCAGACGTCGCCCTTGAACGGCGCCTTCGGGTTCAGCTGGGTCTGGTGGATGTAGACGTCGCTGCGCAGCAGCTCACGGGCCGGCTCCAGGGCGCGGGCGTCCCGGGTGAGCCGCTCGAAGACGGGGTGCAGCAGGTGCACGCCGTAGACGGCGCGGACCAGCTCGCCGTCCCGCTCCATCACCCGCTGCGGGGAGTCGGAGTCCTTGAGCGCGGTGGCCTGGTCGAAGAGCTCGGTCACCTCCTCCGGCGTGAAGAGATCGGGCAGGTAGAGGTACCCCTGCTCGTCGAACTCCTTGATCTGGGCGTCGGTCAGCAACGGTTCCTCCTGGAACGGCCGTTGGAGATGCGGACATGCGGTACGCGAAGCGGTGGGGCGCAGGCGTAGGCCCGGCCGGAAAGCGGTCCGGCCGGGCGCGCGGGCCGTCGGGTGGGCATCGGACGGCCAGTTCACGCTAGGGCGGCCGGACCGGATGATCAATTGAGGCATCGACCTGTCAGTAGTTCACCGGTGCGTCGTGCTGCTGCCCGTCATCTGTCGGCTAGTCAATGATCGTCGGCCGCATTAGCGTGATCGCCCAACAGCCCTGTCCGGCAAGGCGATCGACTCGCCACCGCCGGCGAACCCGCGGACTCCAGGAGCAGTGCAGAGGACATGACCCATCAGCACCCGGAACCTCCTCAGCTGTTCGGCCCGGAGCAGGTCGCCGACCCGTACCCGGCCTACGCCGAGCTGCGCGCCCAGGCCCCGGTCTGCCCGGTGAAGCTGCCGGACGGGGTCGAGACGTGGTTCGTCACCGGTTACGACCAGGCGGACCGGGCCCTCGCCCACCCGGGGCTGAGCAAGGACCCGGCCTCGGTGCGCGAGATGCTCCGCAAGGCCGGCTCCCCGTTCTTCACCGAGGAGTACGACAAGTTCAACGCCCACATGCTGAACGCCGACCCGCCGGAGCACACCCGGCTGCGCCAGCCGGTCAGCCGGGCGTTCACCCCGCGCCGGGTGGAGAAGGTCCGGCCCCGGGTCGAGCGGCTCGCCGACGAGCTGCTGGCGGCCATGGCCGCGGCCGGCACCGCCGAGTGCGACCTGCTGGAGGCCTACGCCCGGCCGCTGCCGCTGCCGGTGATCTGCGAGCTGATGGGCGTGCCCGGCGCGGACGGCGACCAGGTGATGGAGTGGAGCGAGGCGCTGTTCTCGCCGCCCGGCACCTTCCCGATCACCCCGGCCGAGGCCGGCGCCCGGCTGGGCGAGTACGTCACCGGCCTGGTCGAGGGACGGCAGGCCGCGCTGGCCGCCGGGACCGAGGACCCGGAGGCCGCCGAGGACCTGATCGGCCAGCTGATCCGGAACGAGACGCTGTCCCACCAGGAGCTGCTGAGCACGGTGCTGCTGGTCCTGCTCACCGGCCACAGCAGCACCAGCGACCTGATCGGCAACGCGGTGGTGGCCCTGCTGGCCCACCCGGAGCAGCTGGAGCTGTTCAAGAGCAGCCCGGAGCTGACCGACGCCGCGGTGGACGAGCTGATGCGCTACGACACCTCGGTGTTCCGGGCCACCATCCGGATCGCCGCCGAGGACGTCGACCTCGGCTCCGCCGTGGTCCCCCAGGGCAGCCTGGTGGGCGTGGTGCTCGGCGCCGCCAACCGGGACCCGGAGCGGTTCCCCGACCCGGACCGGCTCGACCTGACCCGCACCGACCGGGCCAACCTCGCGCTCGGCCAGGGCGTCCACTACTGCCTCGGCTCGGCGCTCGCCAGGCTGGTGGCCGGGGTCGCCCTGCGCAAGCTGTTCACCCGCTTCCCCGACCTGGCGCTCGTCGGGCCGGCGGACGGGCAGGAGTGGATGAACCCGGGCTCCGGCGTCGGCCGCGCCCTGCTGCGCCTCCCGGTGCTGCTGGAGGGCAAGTCCGCATGACCCACCCCGACGGACCCGCGGCCGGCACCGGTCTGGCCGCGCTGCTGCGGGTCCGCGACGCCCGGCTGTACTTCGGCGGGCTGGCACTCTCCCAGTTCGGCGACAACGTCCTGCTGCTCGCCGCCGGGATCTGGGTGAAGAGCCTGACCGGCAGCGACGGCGCGGCCGGCGTGATCATGTTCTTCGTCTCCGCACCGGCCCTGCTCTCCGCGCTCTTCGGCCTGCTGGCCGACCGGGTCCGCAAGCGGGCCCTGATGATCACGGTCAACCTGGTGATGGCGGCGGCGACGCTGGCCCTCCTGACGGTCGACACCGCCGGCGACGCCTGGCTGGTCTACACCGTGATGACCGCCTACGGCACCGCCCTGGTGATCATCGGGGCCGCGGAGAGCGGGCTGTTCGTCAGCATGCTGCCCGAACGCCTGCTGGGCGCGGCCAACACCATGGTCATGTCGCTGCAGGAGAGCATGAAGGTGGTCGCCCCGGCGGTCGGCGCGGCGCTGTTCGCCGCGTTCGGCGGCCACGCGCTGGCCCTGCTCGACGTCGCGACCTTCCTGCTGGCCGCCGGGGCGCTGGCCCTGCTGCGGGTCCCCGAGCCCGCGCCGCGGCCGGGGAGCAAGGCCCTGCGGGCCGAACTGCTCACCGGCGTCCGGCACGTGTCCCGGACGCCGGGGCTGCGGCTGGTGGTGTTCGGCTGCGCCGCCGTGATGGGCGTCATGGGCTTCACCAACACCGCGCTGTTCGGGCTGGTGGACGACGGGCTGCACCGCGCGCCCGTCTTCCTCGGCCTGCTGATGTGCGTCCAGGGCGTCGGCTCGGTCGCCGGGGGGCTGTTCGCGCCCCGGCTGATGGCCCGGATCGGCGAGGGGCGGTTCGTCGCGCTCGGCATGGCGGTGAGCGCCGCCGGCAACGCGCTGCTGCTGGTGCCGGCCGAGGCCGTGGTCCTGCCCGGCATGGCGCTGCGCGGGATCGGCCTGCCCTGGGCGGTGATCGGCGCCTACACCCTGATGCAGCGGCGCACGCCGGTCGAGCTGATGGGCCAGGCGGCCGGCTCGATCAACCTGATCATCTTCGTGCCGCAGGCGGTGTCCGTCCTGGTCGGCGCGGGCCTGGGCGAAGTCCTGGGCTACCGGGGGCTGTTCGCGGTCACCAGCGTCTGCGTCGCGGCGGTCTGCGGCTTCCTGCTCAGCCGCGCCGAGGTGCGCTCGGCGGGCGCGGAGCCGGAGCCCGGCACCACCGAACCCACCCCTTCCGAAAGGAGTCAGTGATGGCCGTCACCGAACCGGTCTACAAGGTCGTCGTCAACCACGAGGAGCAGTACTCGATCTGGCACTCCGACAAGGAGCCGCCGAACGGCTGGACCGAGGTCGGCGTGTCGGGCAGCAAGCAGGAGTGCCTCGACCACATCAACGAGGTCTGGACCGACATCACCCCCCTCAGCGTGCGCCAGGCCCTGGCCGGCCGCGCCTGACCCCCGACAGCCCTCGGGACAACGAACGTCGGAACAACGAACTTCGGAACGGAGACAAGGACAACGTGGACGAGGCATCGGCTGGCGCCGACCCGAATCCTGCCCCGTACGACGTGATCGGCGTCGGGTTCGGTCCGTCGAACCTGGCCCTGGCGGTGGCGCTGGCCGAGCACGGCGGGCCCCTCGGCGGCGGTCCGCTCAACGCGCTCTTCCTGGAGCGGCGGCCGTCCTTCGGCTGGCACCCGGGCATGCTCATCGAGGACGCCACCATGCAGGTGAGCTTCCTCAAGGACCTGGCCACGATGCGCAATCCGGTCAGCCGGTACGGCTTCCTGACGTACCTGCACGAACGGGGCCGACTGGTCGACTTCATCAACCACAAGGAGTTCTTCCCGTCCCGGGTGGAGTTCCACGACTACCTCGAATGGGCCGCGGCGCAGTTCACGGACCTGGTCGAGTACCGGACCGAGGCGCTCGCCGTCCGGCCGGTGACCCGGGACGGCGAGGTCCTCGCCTTCGACGTGGTCAGCCGCGGCCCGGAGGGCGAGCGGGTCCGCCGGACCCGCAACCTGGTGGTGGCCAGCGGCCTGGTGCCGCTGCTGCCGGCCGGGGTCGAGCGGTCCGAGCGGGTCTGGCACAGCGCCGAACTGCTGGAGCGGCTGCCCGAGGTCGAGGGCACCGGCCCGCGCTCCTTCGCCGTCATCGGCGCCGGGCAGAGCGCCGCCGAGGTGGCCGCGCACCTGCACGGGCGGTTCCCGCGGGCGGAGGTCCACGCGGTGGTGCCGCGCTACGGGTACAGCCCGGCGGACGACTCGCCGTTCGCCAACCGGATCTTCGACCCGGACGCGGTGGACGCGTACTTCGGCGCCGCCCCGGCGGTGAAGGAGAAGTTCTTCGAGTACCACGCCAACACCAACTACTCGGTGGTGGACCTGGACGTCATCAACGACCTCTACCGCCGGGCCTACCAGGAGTCGGTCCGCGGCGAGCGGCGGCTGAACGTCCTCAACATGTCCCGGGTGACCGCCACCGGCCAGGGGCCGGACGGCCGGCCGCGGCTGGAGGTCGAGTACCTGCCGGACGGGCGCCGCACCCGGCTGGACGTCGACGTGGCGGTCTTCGCCACCGGTTACCGGCAGATGGACCCGGTGCCGCTGCTGGGCCCGGTCGCCGCGCTCTGCGAGCGGGACGCCGCCGGCCTGCTGCGGGTGGGCCGCGACTACCGGGTGGACACCGGCCCGGACACCCGGGCGGGGCTCTACCTGCAGGGCGGCACCGAGCACACCCACGGCATCTCCTCGTCCCTGCTGTCCAACCTCGCGATCCGGGCCTGGGAGATCGTCGAGTCGATCGCCGCCGCGCCGCGGCCGGCCGGCGAGGCCGCCCCCGACGAGTCGATACGGAGCTCCGCGTATGTTCGTTCCTGAGCTGTACCGTCCGCAGGACCCGGCCTGGGTCCTGGAGGTCATCCGGGCCCACCCGCTGGCGACCATGCTGGTCAACGGCCCCGAGGAGCCGTTCGCCACGCACCTGCCGGTGATCCCCGCCGAGGAGACCCTCGCGCTCGGCGGGGGCGAGTCCGGCCTGGTCGGCGCCACCCTGCTCGGCCACCTGAACCGGAGCAACCCGCACTGGGCCGCGCTGGCCGAGGGGACCGACGCGGTGCTGGTCTTCCAGGGCCCGCACGGCTACGTCTCGCCCACCGTCTACCGGACCACGCCGGCCGCGCCGACCTGGAACTTCGTCACGGTGCACGTCCACGGGCGGGTGGAGCCGCTGGCGGCCGGCGCGGAGACCCTCGCGGTGGTCCGGGAGACCGTGCGGACCTTCGAGCGGGACCTCGGCACCGGCTGGGACATGACCGAGTCGCTGTCCTACTTCGAGGAGATCGCCCCCGCGGTCGGCGCCTTCCGCTTCACCGTGACGGCCGCCGAGGGCATGTTCAAGCTCAGTCAGGAGAAGACCCCCGAGGTCCGCAAGCTGGTCGCCGACTCCTTCGAGGCGAGCGGGCACGGGCGGCACCGGGAACTTGCTGCCGCGATGCACCGGTTCGGCTGAACTGCCCCCAAAAGACCGAAAAACTCCGGTCGCGGTAAATAAAGGAATTGTCCGGCGGACCGCTCACCCAAAGTAACCTTGTCTGCTGAATTTGAGCTGGTACGATCAAGGTCGCTGGTCATTTCGCGCCGCAATTCCCCGACCGATCGCTCGGTCCGCGGTTCAATCCCTCATTTCTGCTGTGCGGTTTCGGCCTGCCCCGGGGCAGGCCGTGATGAAAGGCTCGAACCCCCACATGAAGATTTCCCTGGTGCTGCGGATGCTCGGTGTCGCCACCCTCGCCACCCTCGCCTTCGTGACCTGCGCCGGAATTGCCACCGAAATCCCGTCGAGCGCGACCGGTGCGCACGCGGCCGACATCGAGTGGCCGGTCGCCCCGGCCCGCTGAGAGGAGCCGAAAGCATGTCGGCCACTGAATCCCGGAAGGCCGTCCGGAAGCGATTCCTGATGTGCCCGCCGCGGCATTTCGACGTCACCTACTCCATCAATCCGTGGATGCGTCCGGAGAAACCGGTGGACGCCGCCCTGGCGTTCAGCCAGTGGGAGGGTCTGCGCGACCTCTACCTCGATCTCGGCCACACCGTGGAGATCATCGAGCCGCTGCCCGGACTGCCCGACATGGTGTTCGCGGCCAACGGCGCGACCGTGGTCGACGGGCGCGTCCTCGGCGCCCGGTTCCGGCACGTCGAGCGGACCGCCGAGGGCCCGGCCTACCTGTCCTGGTTCGCCGAGCACGGCTACCGCGAGCTGCACTGGCCCACGTACATCAACGAGGGCGAGGGCGACTACCTGGTGGTCGGCCGGCGGATCCTGGCCGGCACCGGCTTCCGGACCGACCAGCAGTCGCACGCCGAGGCGCAGGAGTTCTTCGGCCTGCCGGTCACCGGTCTGACGCTGGTGAACCCGGAGTTCTACCACCTGGACACCGCGCTCTCGGTGCTCTCCGACGACGAGGTCATGTACTACCCGGAGGCCTTCACCCCGGGCAGCCGGGCCGTGCTGAAGGAACTGTTCCCGGACGCGATCCGGGCGACCGCCGCCGACGCCGCGGTCTTCGGGCTCAACGCGCTCTCCGACGGCCGGCACGTCCTGCTGCCGGACGCCGCGGTCGGCCTGAAGGACCGGCTGCGCGAGCGCGGCTTCGAGCCGATCGGCGTGGACCTCACCGAGCTGCTCAAGGCGGGCGGCAGCGTCAAGTGCTGCACCCTGGAGCTGCGCGACTGACGTCCGGCCCCGGCACCGGCCCCCGGCCCCCCACCCGACCGGGTGGGCGGACCGGGGGCCGGCGCGCGTTCGGACCGCCCGGCGGGCGGGGCGCGGCGGGCCGTGTTCGGATGGGCGCAAACCGCTCGGGAGAGGTGATCCTCCGTGACCATGCCGCCGTTCGGATCGAACGATCCGTTCTCCGATCTGCTCAGCCGGTTCTTCGGGATGAGTCCGACGGCCTCCCCGCCCGCCGTGCAGCGGGTCCCGATCGGACGGCTGCTCAGCGAGTCGGCCCAGGAACTGCTGGCGGCCGCCGCCCGGCGGGCCGCCGAGGACGGCGGCAGCGACCTCGACACCGCCCACCTGGCCTGGGCGGCCACCCGGGTCGACCCGTCGCGGCGGATGCTGGAGCGCGCCGGCGTCGACCCGGACCGGCTGGCCGGCGACCTGGCCAAGGCGCTGCCCGCCGGCGCGGACACCCCGACCCCCGACGGCCGGCCGGCCCTCACCCCGGCCGCGAAACGGGCGCTGCTGGCCGCGCACGCCCGCTCGCAGGCGGCGGGCGCCTCGTACATCGGGCCCGAGCACATCCTCGGCGCGCTGCTGGCGGAGGACCGCTCGGGGGCCGGCGCGGCGCTGCGCAACGTCGCGCCCTCCCAGGAGGCGCTGCGCACGGTGCTGGACGGCCGGGGCGTCGGCGGCGAGCGCAGCGGCACCGGCGCGCACCCGAGTCCGACCCCGACCCTGGACGAGTACGGCCGGGACCTCACCGAGGAGGCGAAGGCGGGCCGGCTGGACCCGGTGGTCGGCCGCGCCGAGGAGATCGAGCAGACCGTCGAGATCCTGTCCCGCCGGACCAAGAACAACCCGGTGCTGATCGGCGAGCCGGGTGTCGGCAAGACCGCGATCGTCGAGGGGCTGGCGCAGCGGATCGTCTCCGGCGACGTCCCGCAGAGCCTCAAGGAGAAGCGGGTGGTCACCCTGGACCTCACCGCCCTGGTGGCCGGCTCCAAGTACCGGGGCGAGTTCGAGGAGCGGCTGAAGAGCGTGATCGACGAGGTCACCGCGGCCGAGCAGAGCGTGATCCTGTTCCTCGACGAGCTGCACACGGTGGTCGGCGCGGGCGGTGGCGGCGAGGGCTCGATGGACGCCGGCAACATCCTCAAACCGGCCCTGGCCCGCGGCGAGTTGAGTGTGGTCGGCGCGACCACGCTGGACGAGTACCGCCGGCACGTGGAGAAGGACGCCGCGCTGGAGCGCCGCTTCCAGCCGGTGCTGGTGCCGGAGCCGAGCGTCGAGGAGACCGTCGAGATCCTCCGCGGCCTGCGGGACGCCTACGAGGCCCACCACCAGGTGCGGTTCACCGACGAGGCGCTGGACGCCGCCGCCACCCTCTCCGACCGCTACGTCAGCGACCGCTTCCTGCCGGACAAGGCGATCGACCTGCTGGACCAGGCGGGCGCCCGGGTCCGGCTGCGCAGCCTGAGCGGCTCGACGGTGGCGATGCCGGTGCGGGACCGGATCACCAAGCTGCGCCGCGAGCTGGAGGAGGCGGTGGCGGACGAGGAGTTCGTCCGCGCCGCGAACCTGAAGACCGAGCTGCGGCAGACCGAGGACGAGCTGGCCGCGGTGGCCGAGGCCCGGGAGGGCGTCGTCGAGGTGACCGCGGACGACATCGCGCAGGTGCTGTCCAGCCGGACCGGCATCCCGGTCGCCGAGCTGAACGCCACCGAGCGCGAGCGGCTGCTCCAGCTGGAGGACCACCTGCACGAGCGGGTGATCGGCCAGGACCGGGCGGTCACCGCGGTCGCCCAGGCGGTCCGCCGGGGCCGCGCCGGGATGGGCGACCCGGACCGGCCGACCGGCTCGTTCCTCTTCCTCGGCCCGACCGGGGTCGGCAAGACCGAGCTGGCCAAGGCGCTGGCGGCGCTGCTGTTCGGCGACCCGGACCGGATGATCCGCTTCGACATGAGCGAGTTCCAGGAGAAGCACACCGTCTCCCGGCTGGTCGGCTCCCCGCCCGGGTACGTCGGCTACGACGAGGCGGGCCAGCTGACCGAGGCGGTGCGCCGCAAGCCGTACAGCGTGCTGCTCTTCGACGAGGTGGAGAAGGCCCACCCGGACGTCTTCAACCTGCTGCTCCAGGTGCTGGACGACGGCCGGCTGACCGACTCGCAGGGCCGCACGGTGGACTTCCGCAACACCGTGGTGATCATGACCAGCAACATCGGCTCGCAGCGGATCCTGGACCACCACGGCGACGTCGACCGGATCCGCGACGACCTGATGCGGGACCTGCGGACCCAGTTCCGCCCGGAGTTCCTCAACCGGATCGACGAGGTGATCGTCTTCCACGCGCTCGCCCGCGAGGACCTGCTCCGGGTGGTCGACCTGCTGCTGGACCGCACCCGGCGCCGGCTGAAGGCCCAGGACGTCCGGCTGGAGGTGACCGACGGCGCCAAGGAGTGGCTGGTGAACCGCGGCTACCAGCCGGAGTTCGGCGCCCGGCCGCTGCGCCGGACGATCCAGCAGGAGCTGGACAACCGGATCTCCAACCTGCTGCTGGACGGCACCGTGCGGGAGGGCGACACGCTGCTCGCCGAGGTGTCCGACGGCGAGCTGGTGGTGGCGCTGGCCCGGCCCGAGCCCTCGGCGGCCGCCGCGGAGGCGGCCGCCGGGGACGCGTCCTAGCGGCTCACGCCCCCGGGAACACCTCGCGCAGCAGCGGGTCGGGCAGGCCGCGCTTGCCCCACTCGCGCGGGTAGCCGAGCGACACCTCCTCGAACGGCACCCCGTCGTAGCTGGTCCGCCGGGGGATGTGCAGATGACCGTAGATCATGGTCGCGGTGTTGAACCGGCGGTGCCAGTCGGCGGTCAGCTCGGTGCCGCACCACTGGGCGAACTCGGGGTACCAGAGCACGTCGGTGGGCTGCCGGACCAGCGGGTAGTGGTTGACCAGCACCAGCGGCAGCTCCGGGTCGTGCTCGGCGAGCCGCTTCGCGGTCAGCCGGACGCGCTCGCGGCACCAGGAGTCGCGGTCCGGGTACGGGTCCGGGTGGAGGAAGCGTTCGTCCGCGCAGACCACGCCGCTCTCGTAGGCGGCGGCCAGCGACTCCTCCTTGGTGGTGGTGCCGGGCGCCCGGAACGAGTAGTCGTACAGCAGGAACAGCGGTGCCACCGCGACCGGCCCGCCCGGGCCGGTCCACACCGGGTACGGGTCCTCGGGGGTGACCACGCCGAGTTCGCGGCAGAGCTTGAGCAGGTACTCGTAGCGCTCGACGCCGCGCAGCTGGACCGGGTCGTTGGGGTGGGTCCACAGCTCGTGGTTGCCGGGCGCCCAGATCACCTTGGCGAAGCGCTGGGCGAGCACCCCCAGCGCCCAGCGGATGGTGGTGGTGGACTCGGCCACGTCACCGGCCACGATCAGCCAGTCGTCGGGTGAGTCGGGCCGCAAC
Source organism: Kitasatospora sp. NPDC093806 (assembly GCF_040683335.1). Taxonomy (NCBI): domain Bacteria; kingdom Bacillati; phylum Actinomycetota; class Actinomycetes; order Kitasatosporales; family Streptomycetaceae; genus Kitasatospora; species Kitasatospora sp. NPDC093806. The sequence goes on along the minus strand of NZ_JBFBDO010000095.1, from coordinate 6,744 downwards.
TGTTCGACCAGGTCGCGGTTCTGCTGGTAGGAGACGTGCAGATCGCTCACCGCGAGCAGCCGGCCCCCGGTCCGCTCCCGTCCGCCGTTCCCGTGCGTGCCACCGGTCATGTCATCCCCCAGGTCGTCAGGCCGTCCGGGCCACAGTACCGGGGCCGGGCGGCCGGAACCGGGCGCTCGGGCCTCCCGGTCCTGACCTGACCCTTGACAGGGCGTCATGTCCGCGCCAGCTTTGACGCACCCCCACACCGAGAGGTCTCTCATGAAGAAGCCGCTCATAGGCACGCTCGTCGCGCTCCTGCTCGCCGGGGCGACCGCCCTGGCCGGAGCACCCACCGCCACCGCCGCCTCCACGGCGCCCGCACCGCCGAAGGCCGAACAGGCCGTCGCCGCGGTCTCCTTCGCGGGCACGGTGGCCCTCAGCAACTGTTCCGGCTCGCTGGTCCGGCTCCCCAACTCCACGGCCAACGACCCGGCGCTGATCCTGTCCAACGGCCACTGCCTGGACGGCGGGATGCCCGGTCCCGGTCAGGTGGTCGTCAACCAGGCCTCCAGCCGCACCTTCTCGCTGCTCAACTCGGCCGGCACCAAGGTCGCCACGCTGCGGGCCAGCAAGATGCTCTACGGCACCATGACCGACACCGACGTGTCGATCTACCAGTTGAACACCACCTATGCCTCGATCCAGTCGAAGTACGGCATCGCCCCGCTGACCGTCGCCGCGACGCACCCCGTCCAGGGCACCGCGATCAAGGTCGTCTCCGGGTACTGGAAGAAGATCTACTCCTGCTCGGCGGACGGCTTCGCGTACCGGCTCAAGGAAGCCGACTGGACCTTCAAGGACTCCCTCCGCTACACGTCCACCTGCAACGTCATCGGCGGCACCTCCGGCTCGCCGGTCGTCGACGCCAACAGCGGGCAGGTCGTCGCGGTGAACAACACCATCAACGAGAGCGGCCAGCGCTGCACGCTCAACAACCCCTGCGAGGTGGACCAGAACGGCGCGGTGACCGTCCGCCCGGGCATCGGCTACGCCCAGGAGACGTACATCATCCCGGCCTGCTTCGCCGCCGGGAACCGGCTCGACCTCACCCTGCCCGGCTGCGTCCTGCCCCGCCCCTGACCAGCGACTTTTCCCCCGATGGGCCATCCGCTACCGGCGGGTGGCCCATTCGGCCGTCTACCGGACGGCCGGTCCGTCCGGCAGCCGCCCGCCGGCTGCCGGAGAGTACGGACCAGCGCACCGAACAGTTCCGTTGACCCGATGGAGAGTTGATGACCGTCACCTTGAGAAGACTGCTGGCCGCCGTCCTGCTGATACCGCTGTTCGGCCTCGGCCTGGCCTCGCCGGCGCTCGCCGAGGGCACCGCCACGGCGGCGGCCGGGGCGTCCTCCGCCGCCGACGACCCGTCGGCCGACATCAAGGACCGCCTGGCGGCGATCCCCGGTCTGACCGTGACCGAGGAGAAGCCGACCACCACCGGCCACCGCTACTTCCTGCTCACCTACACCCAGCCGATCGACCACGCCCGCCCCTGGCTGGGCACCTTCCAGCAGCGGCTCAGCGTGCTGCACCGCGGCTACGACCGGCCGACCGTCTTCTACACCAACGGCTACACGCTGCGCACCACGCCCTCGCGCACCGAGCCGGCCCGGCTGGTCGACGGCAACCAGGTCTCCATCGAGTACCGCTACTTCACGCCGTCCCGCCCCGAGCCCGCCGACTGGACCAAGGCCGGCATCCGCCAGGCGGCCACCGACGCGCACCGGCTGATCACCGCGCTGAAGCGGATCTACCAGCAGGAGTGGCTGTCCACCGGCGCCTCCAAGGGCGGCATGTCCTCCACCTACCACCGCCGCTTCTTCCCGGACGACGTGGCCGGCACCATCGCCTACGTCGCGCCGAACGACGTCAACGACCGCGAGGACTCCGCGTACTCCCGGTTCTTCGAGAACGTCGGCACCCCCGAGTGCCGGGCCGCGCTCACCGCGACCCAGCGCGAGCTGCTGATCCGCCGCGACCGGCTGGAGGCCCGCTACGAGGCCGACAACGCCGCCGCCGGCTCCACCTTCACCACCGTGGGCAGCGCCGACCGGGCGTACGAGCTGGCCGTGCTCGACTCGGTCTGGACGTTCTGGCAGTACAGCCTGCTGGAGGACTGCGCCAAGGTCCCCGGCGCCAACGCCACCGACGACGCGCTGTACGCCTGGTTCGACGCCCAGTCCGGCGTGACCGGCAACAGCGACCAGTCGCTCGCGGGCTACACCGCGTACTTCTACCAGGCGGGCACCGAGCTCGGCTCGCCCAGCTTCGACGTGTCGAGCCTCAAGGGCCTGCTGCACTACGACTACAAGGAGCTGTACACGCCGCGCTCCTACGTGCCCAAGAACATCCCGATGAAGTTCGACCCGAACGCGATGCGCGACATCGACCGCTGGGTGAAGAACTCGGCCGAGCGGATCATCTACGTCTACGGCCAGAACGACCCGTGGGGTGCCGAGCCGTTCCGGCTGGGCTGGGGCAGTGAGGACAGCTACGTCTACACCGTGCCCGGCGGCAACCACGGCTCCAACATCTCCAAGCTGCCGGCCGCCGAGTCGGCGGCGGCCACCGCCAAGGTGCTGGAGTGGGCCGGGCTCGGCGGCGACGCCGCGGCCCGCTCGCTGACCGGCGGGTACCAGGTGCCGCCGATCGGCCCGCTGGACGAGGAGGGGCTGAAGCAGGACCGCGTGCGCCTGTAGCCCGGATCCGTTTGACGCCGAGGGCCACCCGACCGCCGGGTGGCCCTCCGGCGTTTCCGGGAGCTGCCTGCCGCCCCTCTCCCCGAAGCAGTGAATCAGTGCTTCAATGCTTGCATGGCCTACCGACGCACCCCCGCCGTCCAAGCCCGCCTCGACGCCCAGCGCGAAGCGGTCCTCCAGGCGGCGGTCGGGCTGCTCGCCGAACGCGGCTACGGCGGCTGCAGCATGGCGGCCGTCGCCGAACGCGCCGGGATCGCCACCGGCTCGATGTACCGGCACTTCGCGGGCAAGGCCGAACTGTCCGTCGAACTCTTCCGCCGGGTGGTCACCCGCGAGGTCGCCGCCGTGCACGAGGCGGTCGCCCGGCACGACACCCCGCTCCCGCGGATCGCCGCCGTCGTCGAGACCTTCGCCGCCCGCGCCCTGCGCGCCCCCCGGCTCGCCCACGCGCTGCTGGTCGAACCGGCCGACACCGTCGTGGACGCCGAACGCCTGGTCTTCCGCCGCACCTTCCGCGACGTCATCGCCGTCGAGATCGCCGCCGCCCTCGCCGACGGCCGACTGCCGCCCCAGGACCCGCAGCTGACCGCCGCCGCCATCGTCGGCGCGGTCGCCGAGGCGCTCACCGGCCCGCTCGCCGCCGCGCCCCCGCCGGACACCCGGAGCACCCCCGACACCGTGGTCCCCGCCCTGGTCACCTTCACCCTCCGCGCGCTCGGAGAGATCGGAGAGACGCGATGACAGCCACGCACGAGGTCACCAACCAGGTGCCCCCGCCGTACGGACACGACACCGCCGCCGACCCCGCCCTGCTCGCCGCCCTGCACCGGGCCGGCGCCGGCTGGGCCGAACCCGAACTGCGCGAACTCGGCCGGCTGGCCGGCTCCGAACAGGCCGCCGAATGGGGCCGGCTGGCCAACGAGCACCCGCCGGTGCTGCGCACCCACGACCGCTACGGCCACCGGATCGACGAGGTCGAGTTCCACCCGGCCTGGCACGAGCTGATGCGCACCGCCGTCGGCCACGGCCTGCACGCCGCGCCCTGGCGGGACGACCGGCCCGGCGCGCACACCGCCCGCGCCGCGAAGTTCCACGTCTGGGGCCAGGTCGAGGCCGGCCACACCTGCCCGGTCTCGATGACCTACGCCGCCGTCCCCGCCCTGCGCGCCACCCCCGCCCTGGCCGCCGAGTACGAGCCGCTGCTGGCCGCCACCGCCTACGACTTCGGGCTGCGCGAACCGCACGGCAAGCGCGGCCTGATCGCCGGCATGTCGATGACCGAGAAGCAGGGCGGCTCGGACGTCCGCACCAACACCACCACCGCCGTCCCGCAGCCGGACGGCGGCTACCGGCTCACCGGGCACAAGTGGTTCACCTCGGCGCCGATGTCCGACCTCTTCCTCACCCTCGCCCAGGCACCCGGCGGCCTCAGCTGCTTCCTGCTGCCGCGCGTCCTGCCGGACGGCACCCGCAACCGGCTCCACCTCCAGCGGCTCAAGGACAAGCTCGGCAACAAGTCCAACGCCTCCGCCGAGATCGAGTACGACGAGGCGTACGGCCTGCTGGTCGGCGCGGAGGGCCGGGGGGTGCGGACCATCATCGAGATGGTCAACATGACCCGCCTCGACTGCACCATCGGCGCCGCCTCCGGGATGCGGCTCGGCGCCACCCGGGCCGTCCAGCACACCCTGCACCGGCGGGCGTTCGGCAAGGCCCTGGTGGACCAGCCGCTGATGCGCAACGTGCTCGCCGACCTGGTCGTCGAGTCCGAGGCGGCCACCACCGTGGCGATGCGGCTCGCCCAGGCCACCGACGCCGCGCTCGCCGGGGACCGGGACGAGGCGCTGGTCCGCCGGCTCGGCCTGGCCGTCGCCAAGTACTGGGTCTGCAAGCGCGGCCCGGCGCACGCCGCCGAGGCGCTGGAGTGCCTGGGCGGCAACGGCTACGTCGAGGAGTCCGGCATGCCCCGGCTCTACCGCGAGGCGCCGCTGGTCTCGATCTGGGAGGGCTCCGGCAACGTCGCCGCGCTGGACGCGCTGCGCGCCATGACCAGGAGCCCGGAGACCGTCGACGCCTTCCTCGGCGAGCTCGACGCGGCGGCCGGCGCCGACCGCCGGCTCGATGCGGCCGTCGCCGGCCTGCGCAAGGGGCTCACCGACCTCGACCAGCTGGAGTACCGCACCCGCCGCCTGGTGGAGTCGATGGCGCTCGCCTTCCAGGGCTCGCTGCTCGTCCGGTACGGGCACCCGGCGGTCGCCGACGCGTTCTGCGCCTCCCGGCTCGGCGGCGACCACGGCGCCGCCTTCGGCACCCTGCCGGCCGGGCTGGACGTCGAGGCGGTCATCGAGCGGGCGAAGCCGGTCCCGGCCGCATGACCCTCTCCGACCGGGCGGCCGAGACGGCCGAGGTGCGCGCCTACTGGCAGCGCCTCGGCCTGCCCGGCCTGATCGACGTCCACACCCACTTCATGCCGCAGAACGTGCTCGACAAGGTGTGGGCCTACTTCGACGCGGCCGGCCCGCTGGTGGGCCGCCCCTGGCCGATCGCCTACCGCGAGGCCGAGGAGCAACGGGTCGAGCGGCTACGGGAGTTCGGCGTCCGGGCGTTCACCGCGATGCTCTACCCGCACAAGCCCGGGATGGCCGCGTGGCTCAACGCCTGGGCCGCCGGCTTCGCCGCCCGCACCCCCGACTGCCTGCACACCGCCACCTTCTTCCCCGAGCCCGGCGCGCCCGGCTACGTGGCCCGCGCGCTGGCCGACGGCGCCCGGGTGTTCAAGGCGCACCTCCAGGTCGGCGGCTACGACCCGGCGGACGACCTGCTCGACGAGGTCTGGGGCCTGCTCGCCGAGACCGGGACGCCGGTGGTCACCCACTGCGGCTCCGGCCCCGTCCCCGGCAAGCACACCGGCCCCGGCCCGATCGGCGAGGTGCTGGCCCGCCACCCCCGGCTGGTCCTGGTCGTCGCCCACCTCGGCCTGCCCGAGTACGGCGACTTCCTCGACCTCGCCGAGCGGTACCCCGGGGTCCGGCTGGACACCACGATGGCCTTCACCGACTTCACCGAGCAGGAGACGCCGTTCCCGCGCGGCGAGCTGCCCCGGCTGCGCGCCCTGCGCGAACGGGTGCTGCTCGGCAGCGACTTCCCCAACATCCCCTACCGGTACCGGCACCAGCTGGACGCGCTGGACCGGCTCGGACTGGGGGAGGACTGGCTGCGCGCGGTCTGCCACGACAACGCGGCGGCGCTGTTCGGCATCTGACGGCTGGTCAGTCGATGGCGCGGAGCAGCGGGAGTGCCTCCGCGTGCGTCCCGGGGGCGGCGGCGAGGAAGCCGTCGGCGGCGGCCGTCCAGGCGGCCCCGGCGGCGTCCGTCACCCGGGCGCCCGCCTCCGCGGCGATCAGCGCACCGGGCAGCAGATTGCCCGCGTCCGGCCCGAACTCCCAGAACAGGCCCAGGTGTCCGGAGCCGACCTGGGCCACCTGGAGCGCGGTCGGCCCCAGGTTGCGGACGGCCACCGCCGCGCCCGCCAGCGCCGACAGCGAGGCCCCGGCCCGGCGCAGCGCCACCGGGTCCCGCGCCACCAGCGGCGGCTGGCTGGTCCCGGCCACCGTCGCGGCCAGCTCCCGCTCCACCACCGCGATCGGCCGGCCGTCCAGCTCCGCCCCGCCGCCACGCACCGCCCGGTAGGTGCGGCCGCCCAGCTCGGGCGCGTGCACCACGGCCAGCACCGCCGCGCCGTCCCGGACCAGGGTCGCCGTCACCGCCCACTGCGGCAGCCCGAGCAGGAACTGCACCGCGCCGTCGGTGGCGTCGCACAGCCACCACTCGCCCTCCGTCGGGACGGCCCCGTCCAGCTCCTCGTCCACCCGGCCCGCCTCCGGCCGCAACGCGCCCAGCCGCTCGCGCAGTTCGGCCGCCGCCGGGCCGTCCAGCGCGGCGAAAGCCGCCAGCGCCTCGGGCAGGGTGCGCGCCGGGACCGGCTCGGCCGGCCGGCGGGCGG
>NZ_JBFBDO010000094.1:4238-33274 GCF_040683335.1 Kitasatospora sp. NPDC093806 | reverse complement strand
CACGCCCTCCCGGTCGGTGGTGTGGTCGTCCGCGAAACGACGGTCACCCGTCGCGTCCGGCACGTGCTTCACACAGACAACGATCCTCAAGCTCATGAGCGGTTCTCCTGGTACGGGTGCACTGGTCCGTGGCCTCCGGCCATGCCGAGGGTACTGAGTGCCAACTCCGGCCCGGCCGCGCCCCGCGTGCGTCGTGCGCCACCCGGACCGGCATGCCCTGTCGGCTCTCTTCGACTGTCGTCAGAGGCTCTCCGGAGAGGATACGGCACTCAGTACCCCTCGTAAAGGAACTCAGTACCCTTTGGCTGCTTCGGGCGGGCGTGCGGGCGGGTGTGCCGGTGGCTCGCGGGTGGGCTCCGGATGGGCTTGCGGGCGACCGCAAGGTTTGCGCAAGCAATGGTCAGGACCCGGCATGGATTCCGCCAGAACGCCCGGGCAGACCGACGCCGGGGCCGCCGAGACCCGGGGCCCCGGTCCGGGATCAAGGAGGGGGAACGACATGACCTTGGTGCACGGGGAAGCCGACGGAATCGACCACGGGGGACGGGACGAGGGACGGCGCGATCCGGGAGAGGGGACGGCACGGCAGCACGAGGGCCGGTCGTGGGCCACGCTCACCGGCTGCAAGGAGGTGCTGGTGGTCGTGCACTCCATGGTCTACGGCCAGCGGCTGCACGACATCTACCCGCTGCTGGGCGCGGACCTGCGGATCCACGTGCAGTTCACGGTCGCGCCGCACGCGTTCAACGGGGGCGCGGCGGCGCACGTCCGGCGGCTCGGGGGCACGGTGCTGCCGTGGGCGGAGGCCGTCCGGCGGGAGTTCGACCTGGTGCTCGCGGCCGGTTCGCAGGGACTGGACCGGCTGCGCGGGCCGCTGGTCCGGCTGCCGCACGGGGCGGGGCACATCAAGCTGTCGCCGCCGACGGGCGGGCACGGGACTGCTTCCGAACGGAGCGTCGCCGGGTTCGGGGCCGAGTACGTCACCTGGAACGGGCGGCTGGTCCCCGCCGCGTACGCGCTCGCGCACCGGGACGACCTCGCCGAACTCGAACGCGGCTGCCCGCAGGCGCTCCCGATCGCCGAGGTGGTCGGCGACGGCTGCTACGACCGGATCGCCGCCGCCCTCCCCGCCCGCGAGCGTTACCGCGCGGCGCTCGGGCTGCGGCCCGGCGAGAAACTGGTGCTGGTCTGCTCCACCTGGGGCAGCGGCTCGCTGTTCACCCGGCTCGACGCCGTCCTGCCGCGGCTGGCCGCCGAACTGCCCCGGCACGGCTACCGGACCGCGCTGCTGGTCCACCCCAACGTGGCCGCCGCGCACAGTCCCTGGGCCGTCCGGTCCTGGGCGACGGCAACGGCGCGCGGGGCGGTCACCGTGCTGTCGCCGGAGGAGGACTGGCGGCCGCTGCTGGTCGCCGCCGACTTCATCATCGGCGACCACGGCTCGGTCACCCTGTACGGCACGATGACCGGTGCGCCGATCCTGCTCGCCGAGTTCCCGCACCGGGACGTCAACCCGCGCTCGCCGGGCGCGCTGCTCGCCCGCACCGCGCCGGCGCTCAGCCCCGCCCACCCCCTGACCGGCCAACTCGCCTACGCCGCCGAGCAGTACCGAGCGGCGGAGTACGCGGCGATCGCGGCGCGGATCAGCTCCGAACCGGGCCGGTTCGACCGCCGGATGCGGCGGCTGCTCTACCGCGTCCTCGGCCTGGGCGAACCCGCCCACACGCCGGAACCGCCCGCGCTGCCGCTGCCCGCACCGCTGTCGCTCGGCGGCGGGGTGGACGGGGTGGGCATCGAGGGAGCGGGTGTGGGTGGCGTCGGTGCCCCGGTCGGGCGGGGTGAGCGGTGACCGTGCTGCACACCGTGCGGCTCGCCCCGGCCGACGGCCTCGCGCCGTCGGCCGGGGCGCCTGCCGCGCTCTTCGAGGCCCGCGTCCACTCCCCCGCCGGGGTCTGCCACGGGCTGCTCACCAGCCGTCGGCCGACCGCACCGCATTCCTTCGTCGATGAGCACCTGGCCGTCGACCTCACCGATCCCGACGCCGCCCACCGACGCCACCACGCGGACGTGCTCCACCTCGGCACCACCACCTCCGGCCGGGCTGTGGACCGGCTCACGGCGGTCCTGCGGACGCACCCCGGGTGCGCGGTGGCGACCGCCGACTGCGGGTCCGGGGTACTGCTCGTGCTCGCCCGGACCGGCGGGCGGTTGGCGCTCCGGCTCCGTGCGGGCGGCGGCCGGGCGCCGGCCGCCTGGCAACGGCCGGCCGTCGGCTCGCTCGCCCACGCCTGGCTGGCGGCGGGACGGACACTCGCCGAGATCACCGCACTGGCCGCTTCGCCGCACCACGCCTACGAGCTGCTCGACGACCTCCCGGGACGCGCCGAACGCCGGTCCGGCCCACCCCCCGGCCCCGGCCGCCGCGACGGCGGCCTCACCCCACCCCCGGGCCGCCCACCAGGCCGCCACCCCGGCCGCTGACGCCGGGGACGGATGGGGGGTCGGCGCCGCCCCGGCACGAGCACCATGCCCTCCAGCCGGGCCGGCCCCGGCTCCCCGCCGCTTATCGGGCCGCCCGGCCCGGTGCAGGTGGCGCCGGGCCGGGGGTCCGCCGGCGGCCGGCTATGTGCACGGGCAGGTACCTCCCTCCCCGTCCTCCGGGTCCGCGTCGGGTGGGGTGGTGAGGGTGCCGAGGGCGTCCAGGCCGGCGGTCAGGCGGGCGGTGTCGGGGGCGGCGAGGGCCTGGTAGTGGGCGAGGGACTCGCGGTAGCGGGCCGCCGCCTCGGCCGTGTCGCCCCGGTCGCGGGCGAGGTCGCCGACGAGTTCGAGGACGCGGGCCTCCCAGTGCCGGGCGCGGCCCGCGCGGAACTCGGCGAGCGCCTCCGCGTAGCTGCGCCCCGCCTCCTCGTACTCGCCCAGCGCCGCCTGGGCCTGCCCGAGGAAGGCGAGCGCGCGGGCCGCCTCGTACGCGGCCGGGACGGCGGCCAGCTCCCGGTGGGCGCCCCTGATGACCGGGGCGGCCTCGGCGGGGCGGCCGTCCGCGAGCAGGACGTCGCCGAGCGCGAGCCGGGCCAGGGCGGTGCCGCGGACGTAGCCCCGGGCCTCGCGCAGGGCGATGGTGGCCCGCAGGCAGTGGGCCGCCTCGGCGAGCCGGCCCGCCGTCCGGTGGGTCTGGCTGAGGCCGTAGAGCGCGTCGGCCTCGACCAGGGGTTCGCCGACCGTCCGGGCCAGCCTGAGCGCCTCGGTGAACCACTCGGCCGCCTCCTCGCCCTCGCCCGCGTTGCGCAGGCCGGTACCGCCGGAGGTGAGCATCCGCAGTTCGCCGGTCCGGTCGCCGGCCGCGCGGGCGGCGGTCCGGCCGATCCGGTGCGCGTCGATCCAGAGCCGGGCCGGGCGCAGCCGGAGGAACAGCGGCCACATGGCGTCGACGAGTTGCCAGGCGGTGCGGGACCGGCCGGTGTCGGCGGCCCAGCGCAGCGCGTCCGCGAGCCGTCCGGTCTCCGCGTCGAGCCAGCCGACGGCCGCCGCGTCGTCGGCGAACTCCCGTGCCCGGGGCACCGGTTCGACGGTGTAGTCGCGCCGCTGGGTGCGGTGGCTGGGGCTGAGCAGCGCCTCGGCGGCGGTGGCCGAGGCGAGGTACCAGTCGAGCACCCGGTCGACGGCCGCCTTCCCCTCCGGGAGTTCGCGCAGTGCCGCGGCGCGCGCCCGGGCGTGCAGTTTCACCAGGTCATGGAAGCGGAACCGGCCCTCCTCGATCTCCTCCAGCAGGTGGACGTCGATCAGCCCGTCGAGCAGCCGGTCCGCCTCGGCCGCCGACAAGTCGCCCACCGCGCACGCGACTTCGAGCGTGAAGACGGGGAACGGCAACAGTCCGAGCAGCCGGTAGAGCCGGACCGCGTCCGCGCCGAGCACCTCGAAGGAGGCGTCCAGGGCGTGCCGGACGGCCTCCCCCTCGACGTCGAGCGCGGCGAGCCGTTCGGACTCCTGGCCGAGTGCCTCGGCGGTGGCGGCGAGCGGCTGCACCGGGCGGGCGGCGATCCGGGCGGCGGCCAGGCAGACGGCGAGCGGCAGTCCGGCGCAACGTTCCACCACCTCGGCGGCGGCGTCCCGTTCCCGGGCCACCCGGTCCTCGCCGACCCGCTGGGCGAGCAGTTGCGCGGCGGCGGCGTCCGACAGCACCTCGACCGGCTGGAACACCGCGCCGTCTATGCCGAGCCCGGTGAGCCGGCGGCGGCTGGTCACCACCACCACGGCGTGCTCCGAACCGGGCAGCAGCGGGCGGACCTGGGCGGCCGTGGAGGCGTTGTCGAGCAGGACGGCGATCCGGCGTTCGGCGGCCAGCGAGCGCCAGAGCGCCGCCCCCTCGGCGAGGCTGCGCGGCACCGGGCTGATGCCGAAGGCGCGCAGGAACCCGCCCAGCGCCTCGGCCGGGTCGGCGGGACCGCCCGGGGCGTGGCCGCGCAGGTCGGCGTAGAGCTGGCCGTCCGGGAAGCGGCCCGCGAGGCGGCGCAGCCACTGCGCGGCGAGCACCGTCTTGCCGACCCCGGCCGGTCCGGTGACCACCACCGTGACGTCGGCCGCTTCGGGGGATTCCTCCAATGACCGGTCCAGTGCCGCGAGTTCGTCCTCACGGCCGACCAGGCGGCGCGGGGTGGGGGGAAGTTGGCGCGGCACCGGGAGCGCGGGGGCGGCGGGAGCGGTGGGGGGCGGGCCGTAGACGGTGAGGTGCTCGATCCGTCCGGCCTGGACGACCGAACCGCCGACCTGGGCGCCGGACACCGTGTTCCGCTGCTCCGCACCCGGGCCGGCGGCCGGCCGCGCGCCCGGGCCCGCTCCCGGTCGCTCGGCCGGACCCGGTCCGGACTCCGTGAACACTGGCTCCACTGGCTCCCCCTACCCGCAGAACGACGGATCCGAGTGGCAGGGCCGCGTGGCGATCATCGGGTGATCAAAGTGCTTGCGGTCGATACCACATGACGCGCGGTCATATGGAGAATATGTCAATTGGCGCCATCCCTGAAGCAGGCATGCGCTATGGCAGAGCGCCCCGAAAGCATGGGATGCTCACCTGCGACACGGCAAGCTGGTAGCCAACCGGCGGGGGGCGTCGAATATGGAGTTCCACCTTCTGGGTTCGGTTGAACTGTCGGTGAACGGCGAGTTGTTCACGATTCGTTCGGACAAGCGACGCCGGCTCCTCGCGGCCCTGGCCCTGGACGTCGGGCGGCCGCTTTCGCACGAGTGGCTGGCCAACCGGCTCTGGGACGAGGAGCCCCCGCCCAGCGCGCTGGCCAGCATCTACAGCCATGTCTCGCACATTCGCGCCGAGTTGCGAAAGGCCGCCGCCGCGGAAGGGGCGAGCTCGCCGCACGACACCCCGACCATCACCAGAGGATCGCACACATATTCGCTTCGTGCCGATCCCCAACAGGTCGACTGGCACCGCTACCTCGAACTCTCCCGCAGCGCCCGCCAACTCGCCGAGAACGGTGACGACGTCCAGGCCCGCACCGTACTCAGCCGCGCCGAGGAACTCTGGCGCGGCGAACCGCTGGCCGGCCTCCCCGGCAGCTGGGCCCAGTCCACCCGCGCCACCATGGCCGACCAGCGCCTCGCCACCACCCTGCTCCGGGTCGAGATCGACCTCCGGCTCGGCCGCTTCGGCGAACTCATCCCCGAACTCACCGCCCTGCGCGAGGAACGCCCCACCGACGAACGGGTCGCCGCCCACCTGCTGGTCGCCCTGCACGGCGCCGGCCGCCAGGCCGACGCCCTCGCCGTCTACCCCGCCATCGTCCGCCGCCTCAACGCCGACCTCGGCACCACCCCGGGCGCCCCCCTCACCCGCCTCCACGAGCGGATCCTGCACAACTCCCCCGTCACCGAACTGTTCGCCCGGCCCGGCGCCCGGGGCCCGCGAGACCCCACCCCGAGACCGCACCGGCGACCGGAGGGCAACAGGTCCAACCTCCCCGCACCGCCGAACCTCGTGGGGCGCACCGAGGAGCTGGACCGGCTGCGCTCGGGAACGGCCCCGGTGCCCACCCGGGGCGGGGTGATCACCGTGGAGTCCATCTCGGGCATGCCCGGCGTCGGCAAGACCGCGCTCGCGCTGGCCGTGGCGCACCGGCTGCAGGCCGACTTCCCCGACGGCCAGTACTACATCCCGCTCCGGGCCGTGTCCGGGCCGCAACCGCTCAGTTCGACGGCGGCCGCGACGAGCCTGCTACGGCTCCTGGGCGTGGGAGTCGCGGAACTCCCACCGGACGGCGAGAGCGTCACCGCGCTGTGCCGCAAGCTGCTGTCCGAACGAAGAGCGGTCGTCATCCTGGACGACGCGGTCGGCCCCGAGCAGGTCCGGGACATCCTGCCGTCCGCCCCGGCGGCGCTGATCATCGTCACCAGCCGCCGACGGCTCACCGAGCTGTCACGGGTGCGCTCGCTCTTCCTCGACGTGCTCCCGCTCGCCGACGCCGTCGAGCTGTTCACCCAGCTCATCGGCCCCGAACGGGTCTACCCGCCGGCCCGGATCGCCGTGGTGGTCCGCCAGTGCGGATTGCTCCCGCTCGCCATCGAACTGGCCGCCAGCCGGCTCAAGGCCAGACCCTCGTGGTCCCTCGACCACCTCATCCGGCGGCTCTCCAGGAAGAGCCGGCGGCTCATCGAGATCCGGGACGGGTCCGCCTCGGTGGCGTCCGCCTTCGAGGTCTCCTACCAGGAGCTCTCCGCCGAGCAGCGCCGCGTCTTCCGCCGGCTCGGCCTCCACCCCGGCCCGGACTTCAGCCTCCACGCCGCGGCGGCACTCGTCAACCACCCGCTGGACCAGACGGATCAGCTGCTGGAAGGCCTCATGCAGCTCCACCTGATCCAGGAGCGCTCGCCCGAGCGGTACCAGTTCCACGACCTGCTCCACGAGTACGCCGTCACGCTCGCGCAGCAGGAGGAGAGCGCCGCCGAGCGCGAGGCCGCGCTGCTCCGACTGGCCGGGCTCGCACTGTACGCGAGCGATCGGGCGGATCGGGCCGTCTATCCGAACCGGCCGCGACTCGATCTGCCGACGATCGATCAGTTCCCGCTCCTGGACGACCTGTTGGCCGATCTCGACCTGCGCGATCCGGACTTGGCGCGCGCCTGGCTGGAAACGGAACGCGTCAGTCTGATCGCCCTCGCCACCGCACTGCGCGACCGCGCCCTGCCGGATCCCGCCGGCTGGCTCGCCCACATTCTGGGCGCCGATCTCGACGCGCAGGGATTCTGGTCCGACGCCCACCGGACCCACCTCGCGAGCGTCCTGCACTGGCGCACGTCCGGAAACACCCGGCACGAAGCGTGGTCGCTGCTCGACCTGGGCTCGACCCTCATCCAGCTCTCCCGCTACCCGGAGGCGGGGCAGACCCTCAGCCACGCACTCACCGTCGCCCGCGAGGCGGAGGACCCCGAGGCCGTGGCCGAGATCCTGGGCAAGCAGGCCGCGGTCCACTGGGCCCAGAGCGACCTCGCGTCCGCCCTGGCCGTCCAGCTCAGCGGCATGGAGATCCGCCGGACCATCGACGACCACTGGAACATCGCCCGTTTCCTCTGCAACGTCGGCGTGATCAACATTTCGATGGGGAACCACCGGGCGGCCCTGGACGCGCTGACCGAGGCGCTCCCGTACGCCCAGTCGTTCACGGATTCGAGCCTGGAATTCAAGATCCTCAACAATATCGGCGAGATAAGGCTCGGAATGCGCGAACGCAGACCGGCCCGGCAGGCCTTCGAGCGGATCATCAGGATCAACGAAGGAAACGTCTCCCAGCTCGATCTGGCGACGGTCAAGACGAATCTCGCCGCCACCCTGGACGTGCCCGGGGAATTCGCGGCCGCCCAGGACCTGTACCACTCCGCCCTCACCACGTTCCGCGAGCTCGGCAGCATCCGGCACGAGTCGGACGCCCACAACGGGCTGGGCGACCTGCTGGGCGCGGCGGGGCGCCACCGCGAGGCCGCGGAGCACCACGCGAGGGCGCTGGCGCTGGCACGTTCCGTCGGCGCCGCGCGCGAAGAGGCGGCCGCACTCCGGGGTTTGGGACAGGTTCACCTCTTGCAGGGCAACCTCGAACAGGCCGTCGACGTTCTGATACAGGCGTCGACGCTCGCCCGCACGCTCCAGGCGCGGCAGGAGGAGGCGCGCGCCGGGGAGCTGCTCGTCGACGCCCACCTCGGGCTGGGGGACGCGGCGGCGGCCCGGGCTGCGGCGGAGCGTGCGCTCGACCTGCTGCGTGCGCTTGAGGTGACGGGTTCGGCGAATCTTGATCGCCTCATGGAAGTGATCAACACGGGCTGAACACAAGGCTGATCATTTCAAGTCAATCGGCTGGCACACCCGACTCAGTCATACCAGCCTGTCACACGTGCGCACTAGGCTTCCGGGCATAGCGCAGCGAACCATCGCGCCCAGAACAAAGGTGCACTGACAATGAAGAAGTTGAAGCCGGTCGTCCGCGCCGTCGCCGCCCTCACCCTGGGGTTGGGAGCGCTTGGCGGCCTCCAGCAGGTCACGGCCACCGACCTGCACCGGCCGACAGTCGAGGACGGGTCCGCCGGCTCCCGTTCCACGGTCTCCATGCCGATCTGGGCGGCGGGGGCCATGGACAGCTGACAGCCTCTCGGGGTGCCTCGTCCGGACGGGCGGGGCACCCCCTTGGTCGTTCAGGGGGCCGTGGTCAGGGGGACGGCGGCTTCGGGGGTGAGGATGCGGGCGGTGAGGGTTTCCTGGAGGAAGAGGGTGGCGGTGTCGGGGGTGTGGGAGAGGTAGCCGACGGAGACGTCCTGGCCGAGGAGGAGTTCGAAGTCGCCGCCGCGGGTGGAGAGCAGGAGGGCGCCTTCGATGGCGGGGGCCCAGATGAGTTCGCCGTCGAGGAGGCGGGCGATGTGGCTGGCCACCGGGTAGCCGTGGTCAGACGTCTCTTTGACGGCGGTGAAGGTGTCGGCGCCGAGGAGGAGGGCGTAGGGGCCGCCGATGCCGGCGAGGCGGAGGGTGGTGAGGGCCTGGCTTACGGCATTGGGGTAGTCGCGGACGTCGGTGGGGAGCGGGATGGCGGGGTTGGTGGTGGCGGTGCGGATGCCCTCGATGCCGGCGGCCGGGTAGCCGTCGAAGAGGGCGCGGTCCTCGGCGAGGGCGAGGGTGCGGGCGGCGTCCTTGACGGGTTGCCAGTCGGAGTCGCGGGAGCCGCGTTCGACGTCGTCGACGGCGGCGCGGTCGACCGTGAAGGGGACCCGGAGTTCGACCAGGGGGCGGGACTCGCGGGCGTGGGCGAGGACGCCGGGGGCGGGGGGTTCGATGGGGGTCAGGTGGCCGGTGCCGACGGCGGCCAGGGTGGGGCCGTCGGGGCCGCTCAGGTCGACGACGCGGCGGCCGGCGAGGTGGAGGGTGAAGGTCTGGCGGGCTTCCTCCTCGATCTCCGCCCAGGCCGCTTCGGAGACGGGTGCCAGCTCGCGGTGCAGGTTGTTCATGGCGCGGGGAATCCTTTGGTCCTTTTCAGGCTGCCGATGGCGAGGGAGCCGGAGGGAGAGGGAGAGGGGGAGGAAGGAGGCGAAGGAGAGGCGGAAGGAGCGGGGGGCGGGTCGGCGAGGAAGTCGGCGGGCGGGACGTGGAAGAGCGAACCGGTGATGGCGGTGGAGAAGTCGAGCAGCCGGTCGTGGGTGGCCGGCGGGCGGCCGGTGAACATGTTGCGGAGCATCTCCTCCGGCACGGCGGGGTCCCGGGCGTAGCCGATGAAGTAGGTGCCGGCCTCGCCCTGGCCCGTCGCCCCGCCGTCGAAGCGGCCGAACGGCATGTTGCAGCGCAGGATCTGCCGCTCCTCGCCGTCCGGGCCGGTGACCGAGGTGAGGGCGACGTGCGAGTCGGCCGGCTTGGCCGCGTCGTCGAACTCGATGTCGTCGGCCTTGGTGCGGCCGACCGCGCGTTCCTGCTGTTCGACGGGCAGCGCCTGCCAGGCGGCGAGGTCGTGCAGGTACTTCTGCACCAGGACGTAGCTGCCGCCGGCGAAGGCCGGGTCCTCCGCGCCGATCAGCACGGCGTCGGCAGCGGCCCGGCCGTCGGGGTTCTCGGTGCCGTCGACGAAGCCGAGCAGGTCGCGCGCGTCGAAGTAGCCGAAGCCCTGGGTGGCGTCGACGACGGTGGCGGCTCCGGCGAGGCGCCGGGTGATCCGGCCGGCGAGTTCGTAGCAGACGTCCGGCCGGCCGGCGCGCAGGTGGAACAGCAGGTCGCCGGGGGTGGACGGGGCGCGGTGGCGGGGGCCGGCCAGCTCCGGGAAGGGGTGCAGGGCGGCCGGGCGGGGGCCGGCGAAGAGGCGGTCCCAGGCCGCGGAGCCGATGCCGGTGACGCAGGTGAGGCCGGTGTCGGGGGCGCGGAAGGCGATGGCGTGGCGCAGGCCGTCCAGGTCGGGCAGCAGGGCGCGGACGGCGGGCTCGCCGCCGGGGTCGACGGTGAGGACCAGGAAGATCGCGGCGGTGGTGAGCGGGGCGAGGACGGGCTGCGGGGTCGGCGGGTCGGCGGGGAGGGGTGGCGCTGGGGGCATCGGCAGCACGGGCGGACTCCGGTCTCCGGGGTCTGATCATCCGTACGATTACACCGCAGAGCGGACATTTCGGCACGGTCGCAGGGCGGAACGGGGCCCCTCACCGGTCGGGAGCGGGACCGGTGAGGGGCCGGAGGGCCGGGGCGGGGGCGGTCAGGCCCGGGCGGTGCGGCGGCGGTGGCGCAGGCCGAGGGCGGTGACCAGGGCGCCGAGCGCGACCGCCGCCACCGGGACCGTCAGCGCGGCCCGGAAGCCGCCCAAGCCGCCCAGGCCGGACGCGTCGCCCGCGCCGCTCGCGGCCAGGCTGACCGTGGTGACCACCGAGAGGCCGAGCGCCGCGCCGAACTGGAAGGAGGTGTTGAGCAGCCCGCCGGCCAGCCCCTGCTCCTCCTCGGCGACGCCGTCGGTGGCGGCGATGGTCAGCGGCCCGTAGGCGAGGGCGAAGGCGAGGCCGGTGAGGATCATGGTCGGGAACATCATCGGGTAGGTCCAGTCCGGCCCCACCGGGAGGAACAGCGCGTAGGAGACCGCCGCCAGGCAGAACCCGGCGAGGATCACCCGGACGTTGCCGAAGCGTTCGACCAGCCGGGGCGTGAGGGTCGGGGCGAGCACCGCGTCCACGCCGACGGCGAGCAGGGCGAGGCCGGTCTGCAGCGGGGACCAGCCGCGCAGGTCCTGCAGGTAGAGGGTGACGGTGAACTGGAAGCCGAAGAAGGAGCCGGCGAAGAGCAGCGCGCCCAGGTTGGCCCGCAGCAGCGGGCCGGAGCGCAGCAGGCCCAGGCGGACCAGGGGCGCGGCGGAGCGCCGTTCGATCGCGGTGAAGGCGGCCAGCAGGGCCAGCCCGCCGGCGAGCGAGGCGAGCGTCCAGCCGGCGGCGGCGCCGGGTTCGCCGATCCGCACCACCGAGTAGACCAGCAGGAGCATGGCGCCGGTGGCGGTGACGGCGCCGGCCAGGTCGAAGCGTTCGCCGGGGCGGCGGGCGGGCGCCGGGTCGCGCGGGAGCAGCGGCAGGGCGGCGAGCAGCAGGGTGGCGGCCAGCAGGACGGGGGCGAAGAAGACCCAGCGCCAGCTGACGGCGGTGAGCAGGCCGCCGGTGACCAGGCCGAGCGAGAAGCCGGCGGCGGCGGTGCCGGCGTAGACCAGCAGGGCGCGGTTGCGGCGGGGGCCCTCGGGGAACGCGGTGGTGATGATCGCCAGGCCGGCGGGGGTCATGAAGGCCGCCGAGAGGCCGGTGACGAAGCGGGCCAGGATCAGGGTCCAGCCTTCGGTGGCGAGGCCGCCGAGGCCGGAGAAGAGGACGAAGACGGTGAGCCAGAGCAGGAACATCCGGCGCCGCCCGAGCAGGTCGGCGGTGCGGCCGCCGAGCAGCATGAAGCCGCCGTAGCCGAGCACGTAGGCGCTGAGCACCCAGCTGAGCGCGCCGGTGTCCATGCCCAGGTCGGCGCGGATCGACGGGAGCGCCACGTTGAGCATGGCGACGTCGATGCCCTCCAGGAAGATCGCGCCGCAGAGGACGAGGAGGACGGCCGCCTCCCGTCCGCCGAGGCGGGACGGCGGCGGCGCCGACGGGGTCGCGGGGCCGCCCGGGCTTCCGGTTTCGGGCACGGCTGAGGACACGGCTGAGGACGCGGACACGGAGGTCTCCTGGGAGTGCGCGGGGAGGCGAGGGCGCGACGGGTGGGCCAGTTCCTGTTCGGCCGGTCGGTTCCCTCTTGTAACCACTGGCCATCCTGAGGCAGCATCAGGAGGCATGGAAGAAGGCACTTTGAAGTCACCGACGCACTGCGCGGATACCGAGGACGACTACGACGTGCTCCAGTGGGACACCCGGGAGGACTGCGAGGTCCGGCAGATCCTCGACCGGATCGCCGACAAGTGGTCGCTGCTGGTCATCGCGCTGCTGGACCGCCGTTCGCTGCGCTTCACCGAGCTGCGGCGCGAGATCGACGGGGTCAGCCAGCGGATGCTGACGGTCACGCTGCGGCAGCTGGAGCGGGACGGCCTGGTCGAGCGGACCGTCCATCCGGTGGTGCCGCCCCGGGTGGACTACGCGCTGACACCGCTGGGGCGGACCCTGCACACGACCATCCGCACGCTGGTGACCTGGACGGAGACGCACCAGCGGGAGATCGCGGCGGCCCGGGCCT
The DNA here is from genome assembly GCF_040683335.1 of Kitasatospora sp. NPDC093806. Classification (NCBI taxonomy): domain Bacteria; kingdom Bacillati; phylum Actinomycetota; class Actinomycetes; order Kitasatosporales; family Streptomycetaceae; genus Kitasatospora; species Kitasatospora sp. NPDC093806. The sequence goes on along the minus strand of NZ_JBFBDO010000094.1, from coordinate 20,565 downwards.
CGTACGACGCGCGGACGGCGGCGAGCGCTTCGTAGTCCCGGGGCGGGCATGCGGAAGGGGTGGGCCCGGTCCTCCGGGCCCACCCCTTCCGTCGTGCTTCAGACCCGCAGCGCCGCCAGCTGTTCGGCGAACGGCACCACGGTCTCCACGGTCTCCACGGCGTCCGCCGAACCAGCCGCCGAACCAGCCGCCGCCCCGGCGGCCGGCCCCGTCGGAGCGCGGCCGGCCAGCAGCCCGGCCAGCTCCCCCGCCGCCCGGTCGATCCGGCCGGGCAGCCCGTCGGTGAGCCGGTCCCCGGTCGTGCCCCAGTCGTCGGTGGCCGCGTACACGGCGGTCGGGACGACCACCGAGCGCAGGTAGCTGAACAGCGGCCGGACGGCGTGCTCCAGCGCCAGCGAGTGCCGGGGCGTGCCGCCGGTGGCGGCGATCAGCACCGGCTTCCCGGTCAGCGCGTCGGGGTCGAGCACGTCGAAGAACGACTTGAACAGCCCGCTGTAGGAGGCGGCGAAGATCGGCGTCACCGCGATCAGCCCGTCGGCCCGGGTGACCGCCTCGATCGCCTCGCGCAGCGCGGCGCCGGGGAAGCCGGTGACGAAGTTGTGCGCGATGTCGGTGGCGAGGTCGCGCAGTTCGACCACGGTCACCGCCACCTCCCGCCCGTCGGCGCCGAGCCGGCGGACGGTGGAGTCGGCGAGCCGGTCGGCGAGCAGCCGGGTCGAAGACGGCTTGCTCAGTCCGGCGCTGATCACCACCAGTCGGTACGCGGTCACTTGGCCACCTCCGTGGTCTCCGATCCGTTCTGCCGGGCGAGTTCGGCGGCGACCCGGGCCGCGTGGGTCGGGCCCTCCGGGACATCGGCCGGGCGGCCCTTGGCGAACTCCGCGCGCAGCACCGGCAGGACCTCCTCGCCGAGCAGGTCCAGCTGCTCCAGCACGGTCTTCAGCGGCAGGCCAGCGTGGTCCATCAGGAACAGCTGGCGCTGGTAGTCGCCGAAGGTCTCGCGGAAGGTCAGCGTCTTCTCGATGACCTCCTGCGGGCTGCCGACGGTGAGCGGGGTGTCGGCGGTGAACTCCTCCAGCGAGGGCCCGTGCCCGTACACCGGCGCGTTGTCGAAGTACGGGCGGAACTCGCGCACCGCGTCCTGCGAGTTCTTCCGCATGAAGATCTGGCCGCCGAGGCCGACCATGGCCTGCTCGGGGGTGCCGTGGCCGTAGTGGGCGTAGCGCTCGCGGTAGAGGTTGACCAGCTTCCGGAAGTGCTCCTTGGGCCAGAAGATGTTGTTCGCGAAGAAGCCGTCACCGTAGTAGGCGGCCTGCTCGGCGATCTCCGGGCTGCGGATCGAGCCGTGCCAGACGAACGGCGGGACGCCGTCCAGCGGGCGCGGGGTCGCGGTGAAGGACTGCAGCGGGGTGCGGAACCGGCCCGACCAGTCGACCACGTCCTCGCGCCACAGCTGGTGCAGCAGCGCGTAGTTCTCGATCGCGAGCGGGATGCCCTGGCGGATGTCCTTGCCGAACCAGGGGTAGACCGGGCCGGTGTTGCCGCGGCCCATCATGAGGTCCACCCGGCCGTCGGCGAGGTGCTGGAGCACCGCGTAGTCCTCGGCGATCTTCACCGGGTCGTTGGTGGTGATCAGCGTGGTCGAGGTGGAGAGGATGATGCGCTCGGTCTGCGCGGCTATGTAGCCGAGCAGGGTCGTCGGCGAGGACGGCACGAACGGCGGGTTGTGGTGCTCGCCGGTCGCGAAGACGTCCAGGCCGACCTCCTCGACCTTGCGGGCGATGGCCACGGTCGCCTTGATCCGCTCGTGCTCGGTCGGGGTGCGGCCGGTGGTGGGGTCGGGGGTGACATCGCCGACGGTGAAGATTCCGAACTGCATGCTGCTCACCACACTCCTGGTGAATCCCGGCTTCAGGATCCGATCGTCAAAGTTTCAACCATCTTAGCATCGGCAGCCCCGGCGGTATTCCCCGTAGCGCCCGAGTCATTGTCCGTGGGTGCACTGCGCCCGTCCATGGCGCCTTGGCGGGCTCCCACGACGCCCTGGCGGGCCGCAGTGGCACCGCGGCGGGCGGCGAGGGCGTCCGGCAGGAGGGTGCCGACGCCGAGCACGGCCAGCGCCGCGCCGAGCCAGAGCGGGGCGCGCAGGCCCCAGGCGTCGATGGCCAGGCCGCCGAGCAGGGAGCTGATGATGATGCCCAGGGTGATGAAGGAGGAGTGGACGGTGTTCACCAGCGGACGGGCGTTGCCGGTGCGCTGGACCCGGGAGACCATCGCCGGGTTCATCGTGACGCCGACCAGCCCGACACCCAGCAGGAAGCCGACGGCCGGCGCCGGCAGACCGGCGAACAGCGCGAAGCCGGCCAGGAAGACCGCGTTCAGCCCCAGCCCGAGGGCGAGGACCGGCACCGCGTACCGGTCGGCGAACCGGCCCACCACGGTGTTGCCGAGCACGGTCGCCGCGCCGTAGGCGACCAGCAGCAGCGGGACGGAGCCCGGCGAGAAGCCGGTGACCTCGGTGAGGATCGGGTTGACGTAGCTGAACGCGGCGAAGGTCGCGCCGATCACCAGGGTGCTGGTGGAGAAGACCAGCCAGAGCCGCGGATTGCGGAGGACCGCCAGTTCGGCCCGGATCGAGCCGCCGCCCTCGGCGTGGTCGACGTCCGGCACCCCGGCCACGGTGCAGAGCGCCGCGAGCACGGTGAGCGCGGCCACCGCCCAGAACGCGGCGCGCCAGCCCAGGTGCTCGCCGATCACGGTGGCCAGCGGCAGGCCGAGCAGGGTGCCGAGCATCAGGCCGTTCATCGCCACGGCGACGGCGCGGCCACGCAGCTCGGGGCGGGCCAGCTGGGCGCAGAGCGAGATCGCGACACCGAAGAAGGCCTGCGCGGCGATGCCCGTCACCACCCGGGCGGCCAGCATGACGGCGTAGCCGGAGGCGGTGGCGGCCAGCAGGTTCCCGGCCAGGAAGACGGCGAACACGATGAGCAGGGCATGCTTTTGACGCACTTTCAGCAGCGCTGCAGTGAGGAACGGGCCGCCGACGGACATGGCGACCGCGAAGGCGGTGATCAGGTAGCCGACCTGGGGGACGGTCGCCTGGAGGCCCTCCGCGAGCTGCGGCATGAGCCCGGCGACCGCGAACTCGCTGGTCACCATGGCGAAGATGCCGAGGGCGAGGACGTACACGGCACGTGGCATGGGAAGTGCTCCCGGGGATTGTTTTGGATTGATCGGTTCAAAATCAGGGCAGGCAAAGGCCCGGCAGGGCCGGGCGAGGTGGAATCAGAGCGGAATCAGGGCACCAGGACGTCAGAGCGCCAGGGCGTCCAGTGCGGTGGCGGCGATGGCCTCGACGGCGGGCCGGTCGGCCCCGCCCTTGGCGGCCACCCGCATGCCGCCGATCACCGCGTTCAGGAACCGGGCCAGCTCGTCCGGCGTCCGGCGGGCGGAGATCTCCCCCGCGCGCTGCCCGGCGGCGATCACGGCCGCCAGCGAGGCCAGCCGGAGCCCCTGGTCCCGGAGCACCAGCTCCGCCGCCTCCGCGTCGCGCCCGGCCAGTTCGACGATGGTGTTCACCGTCAGACAGCCGATGCTGCGCCCCTCCGGACGCTGCTCGAACTCGCCGTCGACGATCCGTGCGAACAGCACCCGGATCCGCTCCAGCGGCGGCGTCCGCGGATCCTCCAGGAGGGCGGTCTGCGGGACGGTCATCAGCTCGATGTAGCGGGCCAGCGCCCGCTTGAACAGGTCGTGCTTGCTGCTGAACGTGTTGTAGATGCTGCTCCGCCCGAGGCCGGTCGCCGCGCAGAGGTCCTGCGTGGAGGTGGCCTCGTAGCCGTTGGCCCAGAACGCGAGCATCGCCGCGTCCAGCGCCCGGTCCTCGTCGAAGGTGCGCGGTCTCGCCATGGCAGCACGCTAGCCTTTTTGGATCGGTCGGTGCAATACCCCGGGACGGGCGGGGCGCGCGACAATGGGAGGAGCCGGGGGATGGTGAGAGGAGCCGGGGGACGGCGGCCGGGCTCCGGAAGGGCGGCGAACCGATGGCGGCCTACATCGCGGTCAGCGCGCTGAGCCACGAGGGCCTGGTGCGCGAGCAGAACGAGGACAGCCTGACCATCGGGCCGTGGACCCTCTGCGCCACCGTCACCACCAACCCGCAGACCATGCTCTTCCCGCTCGGCCCGCCCTGCGTGGTCGCCGTCGCCGACGGCCTCGGCGGCCACCCCGGCGGCGAGATCGCCAGCGCCCTGGTCGCCCGCCGGCTGGCGGCGGCCGGACCGGACCTCGACGGCGAGGAGAGCGTCCGGGAGGCGCTCCAGAGCTGCAACCAGGCGGTGTACGCGGCCGCCGCCGACAATCCCGAGCTGGCCGCGATGGGCACCACGGTGGCGGGCCTGGTGCTGCTGCCCGAGCGGGTGGTGGTCTTCAACGTCGGCGACAGCCGGGTCTACCGGATCGGCGACACCGGACTGCGCCGGGTCAGCGTGGACGACAGCCCGCCGCTGCCGCCCGGCCGGCGCACCACCGCGGTGGTCACCCAGACGCTGGGCGGCTCGCTCGGCCTGACCTTCGTCGAACCGCACGTGCGCAGCGCGCCGCTGGCCGTCGGCGACCGCTACCTGGTGTGCAGCGACGGGCTGACCGACCCGGTGCCGGAGGAGGAGTTGGCCGCACTGCTCGCCCGGCCCGCCGAGGAGTCCGAACGGGCCGACGGGCGGGCCGCGTTCGAGCTCTGGAAGGCGGCGATCGAGGCCGGCGGTCCGGACAACATCACGCTCGCCCTGGTGCGGATCGGCGCGTGAGCGGCGGATCGGCGCGTGAACGGGTGCGGGGAGGCCCCCGGCGACGGTTCGCCGGAGGCCTCCCCTCAGACGGGTCGAGGCATCAACTCATCGGTCAGTACTCGGCCTTGATGTTCGCCCCGGAGAAGCCCTGCTGGGCGTAGAGGCTGAGGTAGACGTAGCCGGCCGGCGGGTTGGTGATGGTCAGCGTCTCGGTGTTGTTGCCGGCGTTGGTGGACTTGGCGGTGTAGGCGTTGGTGTACGCCCACCCCTTGCTGTTGAAGTACAGGTCGGCGTTGCCGGTGCCGCCGGTGCTGGTGATCTTCAGCTGCTTCACCCCGGCCGGCAGGTTCAGGTAGAAGTGGGCGTAGTTGCCGGTGGTCGCCGCCAGGTTGCCGCGGCGGCAGTTCCGGTCGAGCTGCCGGGGGTCCGCGCCCGCGCACTCGGGCAGACCGGCCACGGTGACGTTCTGGCGGGTGCTCGCGGTGGCGCCCTTGTCGTCGGTCACGGTGAGCGTGACGGTGTAGGTGCCGGCCTTGGCGTACCACTTGGTCGGGTTGGCGGTGGTGGCGGTGGTGCCGTCGCCGAAGTCCCAGGCGTAACCGGTGATCTTGCCCTCCGGGTCGGTGGAGCGGTTGACGAAGGTGACCGCCAGCTCGCCGATCGAGGTGGTGAAGGCGGCCGTGGGCGGCTGGTTGCCGGGCGGGTTGGTGCTGCCGCAGGAGCCGGCCGCGCAGGCGGTCAGCCAGCGGTCGAAGTCGGCGTCGTACCGGGTGCCGATGGTGCCGGTGAGGAGGCTGCGGGCGCCGTTCCAGTCACCGGCGCGGTACTTGGCGAGCACGGCGTCCACGTCGGCGCGGTGCTGCTCCAGCATGTAGCGGACGGCCAGGTAGCCCCAGCGGTAGGTGCGCTCGGTGTCGGTGTTCTGGTAGGTGGTGTCGAAGAGCGTGGAGAGCTTGTAGGTGTGGCGGCCGGCGGCGGCGATCGCGGCGTCGTAGGTCACCTTGCGGTACGAGTAGGAGACGTACTCGGCGAAGCCCTCGATCCACCAGATGGTCGGGGTGGTCACGCCGGCGTCGAAGTCGCCGTACATGTCGTACCGGCCGTCGAGGTAGTGCGTGTACTCGTGGTTGAGGTTCCAGATCTGGAAGTCCGGACGCGCCCACTCGGCCTCGTAGGCGAGGAAGCGCGGCTGGTTGCCGGCCTCGTTCGGCTTGCCCTCCAGGTACATCCCGCCGTTGTTGGTGTCGATGCCGTAGATGCTCGCGGCGAACACCCCGTAGTCGAACCGGGAGTGGAAGACCACGACCTCGATCGTGGTGTTCCGGTCGTCGGCGACCGGGCCGTTGTCCTTGGCCACCGCGTGGAAGAAGGCGTCCTGGCCGGTGAGGCTGGTGCAGGCGGTGCCGAGCTGGGTGGCGTCCAGTGCCTGGGCGAGGATCCGGATGCTCGGGCTGCAGGTGTAGGCGACCGTCAGCTGGCTCGCCTTGAGCCGGGCCGGGCCGTCACAGGTGCCGTAGTAGGAGCAGTTGCCGGCGTCGAAGGCCTCGCCCATCTCGGCGGCGGCGGCCCACTGGTAGGCGGTGCGGCCGCCGGGCGAGGACTGGTCGGCCAGGCCCTTCAGCAGCGGGCGGACCTTGGCCTGGAGCGGCGCGTGCTGGACGAAGCGGCCGAGCTCGCGGGTCGCGTTGTAGACCAGGAAGGTGTAGTCGCCGCCGAGCAGCGCGCTGTTGCCGGTGGCGAAGGAGTACAGGGTGTCGAGCACGCTCGGGTCGGCGGTCACCGCCTCGACGAAGCCGGCCGTCTGGTGGCCGCGCCAGAGGATGGTGAAGACGCCGTTGAGCGCGTTGCCCATGTTGGCCGGGTTGTGGGTGGCGGCGTCGTAGGCGCCCAACAGGCGCTTCACGACCGGCAGGTAGCGGACGTTCTCCTGGGCGCTGTCGATCAGGATGATCGCCTCGCCGAGGGTGCCCGCGTTGGCGGCGGTGACGTCGCGGGAGTGCGCGTTGTTGAAGAAGGCGTCCAGCGCGGCCCGGATCGAGGTCTGCAGGGCGGTGCCGTAGGTGCCGACGTCGGAGGCGTGGTACCACTGCACGAAGTAGCCGGCGCGCAGGTAGAGCACCAACTGGGCGGTGGCGGTGGAGTTGTCGCCCGGGTAGGCGGCGGCGTTGGCGCGCAGCGCGTCCGCCACGGTGACCATCTGGGACTCCCGGAAGGCGCCGCGCGCGTCGGCTCCGGTGAGCGAGAACTGGTCGTTGATGCAGCCGAGATCGGCGGACTTGATCGCCTGGACCAGGGCGCCGCCGGTGTTGCCGGTGAAGTCGCCGACGTTGCAGGGCTGTTCGGCGAGGGCGGCGGGGGCGTTGTCACCGAAACTCTTGGCGAGTTCGGCCTTCCGCTCGGCCTTGCCGAGCGTCTCGGCCCGGTCGGGCACGGTGGTCGAGAACGGTGCGCGCTCACGGGCGGACACCGGCGCGTTCTTGCCGGGGGCGTCCGGCGTGTCGCCGATCGCGGGCTGCGGGGCCAGGCCGGTGGGGGCGGCCGAGGCGGTGGACGAGCCGCCGGACTGCGGCGGGGCCTGGACGGGTGCGGCGTAACCGCGCGGGGAGAACAGGCCGAGCGTCAGGAGCAACGCCAGGGTGAGGGTCAGCAGCCTTCCGGCATGCCGAAGTCGGTGAAGAACACGTGCGGAACTCACGTGGGGGCCTCCGGGCCTTCGTCAACCGCGTGGGGGCGCGGCCGGTGGGGGTGGTGAGGACCGTTGTGGCGGCGCCGTTGGGGCGGCTCCGTCGAGCACCGGTGGGGAGTGTGACATGTACAATGGCATACATCACATGACGAGGGAACCCTTCGGACCGGACGAAGCGCCAAGGGCCCTGGCCGGAGGCGGACTTCACGGCGCGGAGGCGGAACGGCGAAGGGCCGCCGGTCGGTTGGCGGTTTCCAGCGATCGTCGCAACACAAGATCGGTTGTTGACGTCCCACGACAGTAACAGGCGGCCCCCACTTCGATGTTCGAGGTGGGGGCCGCCGTCGTTGGTGGTGCGGGTTGCCGGACCGCACCGGTCAGTGGCCGCGTGGGGCGTACATGATCACGGCGACGCCGGCGAGGCAGATGAGAGCGCCGATGACATCGGCGCGGTCGGGCCGGTAACCGTCCAGGGCCATGGCCCAGGCGAGGGAGCCGGCGACGAACACACCGCCGTAGGCGGCGAGGATGCGGCCGAAGTTGGCGTCGGCCTGGAGGGTGGCGACGAAGCCGTAGATCCCGAGGGCGACGACGCCGGCGCCGATCCACACCCAGCCCTTGTGCTCGCGCACCCCCTGCCAGATCAGCCAGGCCCCGCCGATCTCGAACACGGCGGCGGCGGCGAACAGGGCGATGGAGCGCAGAACAGTCATGACCGGCAACCCTACGGGCGCACTGCCGGGGTGGCCGTCAGCGGGTCAGCGGCCACCGGCTTCTCGCGGCGGGCCAGGGCTTCCAGGGCCAGGAGCACGAGTGCGGCGATGACGAGGTGCATGCCGGTGAGCGCGATCGTGCTGGGGGTGTCGAACCTGGCGGTGAAGGTCTGCGCCGTCGTGGCCAACGCGGCACCCGCGCCGACCACTTGGGCCGAGCGCAGGACGGCCCGCCGCTTCCCGGCCGCCGCCAGCAGCGTGGCCAGGGCCAGGCCGGCGGTCATGGGCAGCACCGTCATGGTGATGACGCCCTGCGGTGCAGTGGTGGTGTGCAGCGAACCGTCGGCCTCCGTGAACTGGAACGACCCGCCCAAGGCCACCCCGGCCAGCCACAGAACGAGGTTGGCCCCGAGGGCCGCGGCGACCGAAACCGCTATGACCGCGGCCGGGTGCCGGGCCGCGATGCGGCCCAGGAGGCCGCCCCCGCTACGTGCGTCTGCGGACAACGTGGAGCTCCGATCCGAGAAGATGATGCTGGTCAAGGACGCCGGGGCGCTCGGCCCCCTGGGTGTGCCGAGGGTGGGAGCAGGCCCGGCGCGGTCGCCTACTGGTTCTGCTTCGCGTCCGGGGTGCTGATCGTCAGCGTTCCAGTGGTCGTCCCGCAGCCACACCCGCCCTTGCCGTCGGCCTTCGGGGTGCAGGAGCAGGAGGTGCGGCGCTGGCCGTACCACCAGGCGCCGGCGGCGAGGACGGCCAGCGCGATGGCGATGGCGGGCAGCCACCCGACCACCGCCCCGGCTCCGGCGCCGACGACCCCGGCGGTGATCAGGACGGGCAGCGCACAGCACGCCACGCAGGCCAGGGCCGCGAGGGTGCCCAGGGCCTTGGGGGCGCGGTGGGTGGGCTGGTCAGCAGCAGGGTCCGGCATCACGGTTCTCCTGGGCAAGGTCGGTGAAGGGGATAGGGCAGCAGGGGCTGCCGGCGCACTGGGCGAGGTCATCGCAGCCAGCGTCGAGGGCGGCGGTGAGGGCTTCGCGGATGGTGGTCAGGTCGGCGATCTTCTGGTCGACCTCGGCGAGCTTGGCCCGGGCGCGTTCCTGGAGGCCGGCCACGGGGCGGCCGTGGCGGTGGCGGCCGGTCTCCAGCAGCTCGGCGACCTCCTCCAGGGTGAAGCCCAGGCGCTGGGCGGCCTTGATGACCCGCAGCACGGTGACGGCCTGGTCGTCGTAGAGGCGGTGGCCGCCCGGGGAGCGGTCCGGCTCGGGGAGCAGGCCGCGGCGCTCGTAGTAGCGCAGGGTCTGCACGTTCACCCCGGCCGCTTCGGCGACCTGCCCCGAGCGCAGGCCCTCGGCGCTCACGGCCGGCCGCCGTCGGCGGTGATCCGCTCGTGGAGAGCGGTCAGCACCTTCTCGTGCGCCGGATCGACCGCCACGTCCAGGTGGACCTGGCCGTCGGCGGCCGGAGTGACGGTGAAGGTGAAGAACGAGCAGCACCCGCTCTCCCGCCCGGCCAGGTCCCGCACCTGTTCCTCGACGCCTTCGCCGCCGACGAGCACCAACTGCAGCCGCAACAGGTCCGGCCGGGTCGCGGCGGCGAGTTGGTCGGCGAACAGCTGGTCCCACTCGGCCACCCGCAGCGGCTGCTGCTCGGTCGGCAGGGTGCACGACGTCGGCACCCAGCTCAGCTCGGTCATCGGACCGCTCCCTCGTCTCCTTCCCCGCGCCGTGCGGCGGGGACGTCTACGACGGTAAACCCGTACCTAGATACAGGTTGCAACTTGGACCGGGCAGGCCGCTACGGACGCTCGCGGGCCGGTCAGGCCGTGAGCAGCTGGTGCAGGCGGTTGGCCGGGGTGTCCCAGCCGAGCGTCTTGCGTGGGCGCCCGTTGAGCTGCTCTGCGACCGCGGCGAGGTGCTCGGCCCCGTGGACCGAGAGGTCGCTGCCCTTGGGGAAGTACTGGCGGAGCAGACCGTTGGTGTTCTCGTTCGTGCCGCGCTGCCAGGGGCTGGCCGGGTCGCAGAAGTAGATCGGGATGCCGGTGGCGCGGGTGAAGTCGGCGTGCCGGCCCATCTCGCTGCCCTGGTCCCACGTGAGCGAGCGTTTCAACCCGGCGGGGAGTTCGCCGACCGCGGCGACCAGGGCGTCACGGACGGCCTCGGCACCGTGGTCACCAGGCAGGTGAAGCAGCACCACGTAGCGCGAGGCCCGTTCGACCAACGTGCCGATCGCGGACCTGCTGTCCTTGCCGAGGATCAGGTCGCCTTCCCAGTGGCCGGGCACCCTTCGGCCGACGGCCTCGACGGGACGTCTGCCGATCATGACCATCGGCGAGGAGAAGCGCGGCTGGCGGCTGTTGGCCTGTCGGCGGGGCTTGCGGCGGACCCGGCCGGAACGCAGGACGCCTGCCAGTTCCCGCCGCAACTGACCGCGACCTTGGACATAGAGCGCCTGATAGATCGTCTCGGGAACCACGTGCATCTCCGGTCGGCCGGGGAACCTGGTCCGGAGAACGTGGCATATCTGCTCCGGGCTCCACCGCTCGTCCAGCATTTCCTGGACGGCATCCCGCAGCTCCGGGTTCGAGAGGATCTTGCGGAGCTTGGGGCGTGGCCTTCGAGCGTCGGCCCGCCGCTGGGCGGCATGCGGGCGGTAGTACCAGCGGTTGTAGTCGTGCAGCACGGTGCGGTTGCGCCGGACTTCCCTGCTGATGGTGGACGGGCTACGGCCCAGCTCCGCGGCGATCTGCCGGATCGTCGCCTTCTCCCGGAGCCGGTCGGCGATGTGGATGCGCTCGTCCTCGGTCAGGAACCGCGACGGACCTGAAGGCGGCACCACCGATCACCACGGTGGTGCCGCCTTCAGGCCGTCCTTGCCGCTGCGGCCGTGCCGCCACTTGCGGCCGGTCCGCGGGTCGATGCCGACGATCCGGCACGCCTCTTTGTTGCTGTAGCCCTGCTGCATGAGCTGGGAGTATGCCGCCCGCTCCCGACTCAGCCTGACAGGCCCCCGACGCCTCTTGTCCTCACGGATCTCGAAGTCCATCGCACCCCTTGAACTGGGGTGTTGCCACGACTCCTGGAACCCAAGGTTGACCGGCGGCCCTTCGGCTTTGGCGGGCGCGCCCTGAACTGCGCGCGCCCGGGCGTCACTTGCGGATGAGCAGCACGATGCCCGCGGTGACCAGGCCGAGCACGACGGCGGCCGCGCCGTACAGCAGGCGGTGCGAGCGCACCACGGGCAGGTAGCGGTCCACGGCATAGCGGCCGGGGCCGGTGAGCGCGAGCGCGGCGGCGGCCGCGATCAGCAGGTACTCGTACTCGCTGCCGCCCTTCATCGCGAAGAAGTTGCCGCTCCAGGTGACGGCGAGGGCGTTGAGCATGGTGCCGAGGATGGCCGCGGCGGCCAGCGGGGTCAGCAGGCCGACGACCAGCGCCAGTCCGCCGCCGGTCTCGGTGAGGCCGGCGACGACGGCCATGGCCTTGGCGGCCGGGTAGCCCTTCATCTCGAAGAACTGGGCGGTGCCGTCGATGCCACCGCCGCCGAACCAGCCGAACAGCTTCTGGCTGCCGTGCGCGGCCATGGTCAGACCGAGCGCCAGGCGCAGGACCAGGAGGCCGACGTCGTAGGCGTGTGGCGAGGTGTCCGCGGCGCCGGGGAAGGCCCGGGCCGGGGCGGTGGGGGTGGTGGGGGCGGTCGTGCTCGGGCTGCCGCTCGGCATGCGCGTCTCCATCGGGGGGGGATTCGTCGAGGAAGCTTGCTGATTCCAGCGCTGGTTCAAATTCGAACCAATTGGGTTGTACGACCGTACCTGGAAGTTTGAATTTGAACAACCAGCGGGGCGGTACGACTTTGGCGCGGCCGGGTCAGAAGTGGTGTGGACTGGCGTACGGGCGCGCGTGGCGGGGCACGCTGGAAACATGGCACATCACAACCGACACCGACAGGCCCCGCGCAAGGACACCCCGCACGCCGAGGCCCTGGCCGCCTTCACCGAGCGGGTCCGGCTGGTCACCCCCGGCCAGTGGGACGCGCCCACCCCGTGCGCCGACTGGACCGTCCGCGACCTGGTCAACCACCTCACCTCCGAGCAGCTCTGGGTGCCCGAGCTGCTGATGGGCTCGACCGTCTCCGAGGTCGGCGCCCGCTTCGACGGCGACGTCCTCGGCGACGACCCGGTCGCCGCCTGGACGGCCGCCGCCGACGCCGCCCGCGAGGCCTTCGCCGTCCCCGGCGCCGCCGAGCTCACCGTGCACCTCTCCTTCGGCGACGTGTCGGGCCAGTACTACCTGGACCAGCTCACCGCCGACGCCGTCGTGCACACCTGGGACCTCGCCGAGGGCATCGGCCGGCTCACCCGGCTCCCGGCGGACCTGGTGGACTTCGCGCTCGACGAGTTCACCGGCTACGGGGACCTCTCCGGCAGCGGGCTCTTCGACCCGCCCCTCCCGGTGCCGGCCGACGCCGGACCGCAGACCCGGCTGCTCGCCCTGGTCGGCCGCCGGGACCGGCCCTGACCTGCGCGGTCGGCCGGTGTTGCGGTCGGCGGGTGATGCGGGCAGCGGTGTTGCGGACGGCGGTCGGCTGGGGGCCGGGGCGCCGGATACTGGAGGTGTCGGGGGCGTCGACAGGCGCGCCCGACCGGAGGAGAGGCGGGCGGACGCCATGAGCGGCAGGCCGGACATCCTGGACGAGTTCACCGCGGAGCACCGGGCGGTGACGGAACTGCTCGCCCGGATCGAGGCCGCCCCGGAGTCCGCGGACCAGCCGGGCGAGCTGCTCGGGCAGCTCACCGACCTGCTGTTCAGCCACTGCGCGGCGGAGGAGGAACACCTCTTCCCGATCGTCCAGCACGACGTGCCGGGCGGCGGCGCCCTGGTCTTCCGGTGCATCCACGACCACCTCGCGATCGGCCAGTACCTCGCCGACCTGCAAGCCCTCCCGCCCGGCGACCCCACCCTCGGCACCCTGCTGCGCGGACTGGCCGAACTCCTCGCCCGACACCTGGCCGCCGAGGAGGAGGAGCTCTACGCCGCCGCCCGCACCGCCCTGCCGGCCGGCACCCGGGCCGCCCTCGCCGAGCGGCTGCGCGCCGACCGGGCCGAGATCACCGAGGCCGGCCCGTAGCGGACCGGGTCGGCGCTCGGGTCAGCACTTGGAGCTCGGGTCAGCACTTGGAGTCGGTCACCGCGAACCGGCCGCCCTCCGGGTCCCGGAGCCGGGCCACCCGCCCGTACGGCGAGTCGAACGCCGGACCGAGCGAGCTGCCGCCCAGCTCCTCCGCCCGGGCCAGCGCGGCATCGGTGTCCGGCACCGAGAACGACACCTCCCAGTGCGGCGGCAACCCCGCCGAGCCGCCCGGCTCCTCCTTCGCCAGCGCGGCGACGTTGTGCCCCTCCGCCCGCAGCACCACCCGGTCGTGCTCCCAGCGGACGTCGAACCGCTCCGGGTCCCGGCCGTCCCAGCGGAACACCTCGCCGTAGAACAGCGCCGCCGCAAACGGGTCCGGCGTCCGCAGCTCGATCCAGACCGGGGCGCCCGCCAGGTCCAGCCGGCGGGCGCGACCCAACGGGCCCTCCCAGATGCCGAACACCGCACCCGCCGGGTCCGCCGCGAACGCCACCCGGCCGGCGTCGAAGGAGAGCGGACCGATCGCCAGCGTCGCGCCGCGCTCGCGGACCGCGTCGGCGGCGGCGTCCGCGCTCTCCGTCCCGAAGTAGCTGGTCCACGCGATCGGCATGCCCCAGCCGCCGCTCGCCACGCCCAGCCCGGCCACCGCCTCCCCACCGGTCACCGCGTGCACGTACGGGCCGAACCGGTCCGGTCCGGGCTCGAACTCCCAGCCCAGCAGGGGCCCGTAGAACGCCTTGGCCGCGTCGAGGTCGCGCGCCATCAGGCTCACCCAGCACGGGACGGCCGCCACGCAGCGCACCTCGGCCGTCGTCTCACCGCTGCCCATCGCGCACCACCTCCGAGAGCCCGGCCGCCGGGCCCCTCCCGACACCCACGGCCGACCGGCCGCCCGGGCGGGTTCAGCCTAGGCCGACAGGACGACCCGGCGGTGGCACGGCGCGCACACAGCACACCTCGGCCATCGAGCCATCGCCGACCGCCCGGGCGGCCGCAGCCCAAGGGGATGGGAGGACGCGGAGGGTGCGGCGCGTACACGGCACACCGACACCACAGCCGCCCGGCCCCGGGGCGGCTTCAGCCCGCCACCCACGACCTCCGAGCCCCACCACCCCCCACAACCGCCCAGCCCCCCCCGGCGGCCGCAGCCCCACCACCCACCACCTCCAAGGCCCCACCAACCCCCACAACCGCCCGGCCCCCCGGGCGGCCGCAGCCCAAGGGGATGGGAGGACGCGGACGGTGCGTGCGGTGAGCAGCACACCCCGGCCATCAACCCACCCACCATTTCCAGGGCCCCACCAACTCCGACAGCCGCACGGCCCCGGGCGGCTGCAGCCCAACGACGCGAACGGTGCGTGCGATGCCCATGACTTGGCGAGCGGAGCGGCGGACTTCCCGGCGGCGCGGTGGGCGAGCGCGGGCGGCTCGGCGTGAGCCGGGGGCAGGGTTGCACGGCGGGCGGGGGCCGGGCGGTGTGGCTTGGCCGGGCCGCTGGCTTGGCCACCGCCGGGCAGGTGGCTCAGTGCTCGGGTGCGCGGGCCACCGCCCGGCAGGCAGCTGAGGTGGGACGGCGGATCGGGGCCGGGCCGCTGGCTTGGCCGCCGCCGGGCCGGTGGCCCGGTGCTCGGGTGCGTGGGCCATTGCCCGGCCGGCGTCCAGGCTGCCGCCTGGCGGGGGGCCGGGGTCAGTCCGCCGGGGTGGTGGTCAGGCGGCCGTCCGTCATGGTGGCCACCGTGTCGGCGAGGGTCCCGACGGCGGTCCGGTCGTGGGAGATGAACAGCAGCGCGAGGCCGTTGCCGTCCCGGCGGGCGGCGAGGTGGGCGAGGATCGCCGAGCGGGTGGCCGCGTCCAGCCCGGAGGTGATCTCGTCACAGACCAGCACCGCCGGCCGGACCACCAACGCCCTTGCCAGCGAGGCTCGTTGCAGTTCGCCGCCGGAGAGCCCGCCGGGTGGGCGGCCCGCCTTCGCCGGGTCGAGGCCCAGGTCGGCGAGCAGGGTCCGCGCCTCGTCGGCGGCGGCCGCCGGGGTGAGGCCGCGCAGCCGCACGGCCGCCCGGGCCACCTGGTCGAGCACCGGACGGTGGTCGGCGAAGGCCGCCCGGGCGTCCTGGAACACGTACTGCACGGCCGCCAGCCGGTGCCGCCCACGCTGCCGGACGCTGCGCGGCAGCGGCTCGCCGTCCAGCCGGACGGAACCCCGGTGGCGCGGGTGCAGCCCGGCCAGGCAGCGGCCGAGGGTGGTCTTGCCACTGCCCGAGCGGCCGACCACGGCCAGGCACTCCCCCGCCCGCAGGGTCAGCCCGACCTCGTGCAGCACCGCCGCCCCGCCGGGATGGCGCGCGGTCAAGCCACTGACAGCCAGCCGCACCGGCCCGAGCGGGGAGCGGGCGGGCACAGGGCTCGGGGACGGAGGCGGCGTCTCCCCCACGGCCTCGGGTGACTGGTGAAGGCCCGGACGCGGGAGCGGGAGCGGCCGTGGCGCCGCCGCCCCACGCAGAAGCGGCGGCAGTGTCGGCGCTTCCGCAACGAACTCGGACGACCGGCTCACACCCGGTGGCGTCGGCAGCCCCGAGGGCGCCTCCCTCAGGTCCTCGGATGGCCCACCCGTACACGGAGCCGATGGCGGGGGCATCAGCTCCGCCGCCTCGGACGGCCGGCCCACGCCCGAAAACGTGGCCGGCGACGGGGGCGTCTCCTCCCTCGGAGCCTCGGATGCGGCGCCCCTACGCGGAGGCGGCAGCGGGGCTACCGCCCCCGGCACCTCGGGTGGCTGGCCCGCAGCGGAGGGCGCGAGCGGCGGCAGACGCGCCTCCCCCGCGCGTGTCGCCGGTGGCGCGCTCTCCCCCGGGACCTCGGACGGGGCGCCCCTACGCGGAAGCAATGGCGGGGCTACCGCCCCCGGCGCCTCGGGTGGCCGGCCCGCAGCGGAGGGCGCGAGCGGCGGCAGACGCGCCTCCCCCGCGCGTGTCGCCGGTGGCGCGCTCTCCCCCGGGACCTCGGCCGGGGGGCCC
>NZ_JBFBDO010000094.1:0-4140 GCF_040683335.1 Kitasatospora sp. NPDC093806 | reverse complement strand
CCCTACGCGGAAGCAATGGCGGGGCTACCACCCTCGGCGCCTCGGGTGGCCGGCCCGCAGCGGAGGGCGAGGGCAACGGCAGACGCGCCTCCCCCTCGCGTGTCGCCGGTGGCGCGCTCTCCTCCGAGGCCCCGGCCGGCCGCCACGGCAACAACGAGGCCTCCCCCGGAGCCTCGGACGGCCGGCCCGTGCCCGAGGACCGGAGCAGCGGCGGGTGCGCCTCACCCGTACGCGGCGACGGCGGCGCCGGCTCCCCCAGCACCTCCGCCGGTGGGCCGGTGCGGAGGACGCGGCCGGCTTCCAGGACGACCACCTCGTCGGCCAACTCCCGTACCACCTCCAGGGCGTGGCTGAGCAGCAGCAGCCCGGTGCCGCGGGCGACCAGGCGGGCGAGCAGGGTGGTCAGGCGGCGGGTGGTCTGCGGGTCCTGGCCGGTGGTGGGTTCGTCGGCGACGATCACCCGGGCGCCGGTCAGCAGTGCCTGGGCGAGGACCACGCGTTGCTGCTGGCCGCCGGAGAGCTGGTGCGGGAAGCGCCGCAACAGGCCGTTCACGTCCGCCAGTTCGGCGTCGACCAGCGCTCGCCTGATCGCCTCCCGGCCGCCGCCGTGGACCCGGGCGAGGTCGCGCAGCAGGACGCCGACGCGGCGGGCCGGGTTGAGCACGGTGGCGGGGTGCTGCGGCACGTGGCCGACCCGGTGGGTGGCGCTGACCGTGCCGGTCACCCGCGCGCCGTCCGGGTAGCCGCCGAGCAGGGCGTGCGCGGTGGTGGTCTTGCCGCTGCCGGACGGTCCGACCAGGGCCGTCACCCGGCCGGGCCGCACCCGCAGGGAGACCCCGTCCACCAGCGGGCGGGCGCCGACCCGGACCGTCAGCCGGTCCACGGTCACCAGATCCGGTCCGGTCACGGCCGGTCCTCCTTCCCGAGGTCCGCCGCCTCCGGCGCCCGGCCGGGCCGGTGCAGGGCGGCGTCGAACAGCAGATTGGTGCCGGTCGAGAGCCCGGCGACGAGCAGCGCCGGGACGACCACCGCCCAGGGCTGGAGGAAGAGTCCCGGCCGGTTGCGGTCGACCATCACCGCCCAGTCGGCGGCGTCGGGCTGCACGCCCACCCCGAGGAAGGCCGCCGTCGCGACCAGGTACAGGGCGCCGACCAGGCGGGTGCCGGCGTCGGCGGCGAGGGTGCGGCGGACCGTCCGGGCGACCTGGTCGAAGGCGATCGCCCACCACGACTCGCCGTGCAGCCGCAGCGCCTCCACCACCGGCCGGGACGCCGCCTCGACGGCCGCCGCGTGCACCACCCGCGCGACGTCCGGCACCGCCGCGACCCCGACCAGGACGGCGAGTCCGGCCGGGCCCGGTTCCAGGGCGGTGGCGACCAGCAGGACGAGCAGCAGCGAGGGGACCGCGATCAGCACGTCCAGCGGCCGCAGCAGCAGTTCCTGGAGCCAGGCCCGGCCGGTGAGCGCGGCGCCCAGCGCGAGCGGCAGCGCCAGCGCGTACGCGAGGGCGGTCGCGGCCAGGGCCACCAGCACCACCGAGCGGCCGCCGAGCAGGACCTGCCGCCAGACGTCGCGGCCGGTGAAGTCGGTGCCCAGCCAGTGCCCGCCGCCCGCGGTGAACGACACCCCGCGCGGCCCCGGTTCGCCCGCCAGCAGCGGCCCGAACAGGGCGAGCAGCAGCGGGACGGCGACCAGCGCGAGGCCCAGCGCGTACTTCCCGGGACCCCGCCCGGGACGCCGCCTCATACGGCGAGTTCCGTTCGCGGGGCGAGCCGGCGGGTGGCGAGGTCGGCGGCGAGGTTGAGCAGCACGGTCACGGTGCCGAACAGCACGGCCAGGCCCTGGACCACCGGCACGTCGCGGGCGGCGACCGCGTCCAGCAGGACGGTGCCGAGCCCGGGGATCACGAACAGCGCCTCGGCGACGATCACGCCGCAGAGCAACCAGTCGGCCGTGCGGGCGAGTTGCTGGGTGGCCGGGCCGAGCGCGTTGGGGAGGGCGTGGGTCCAGCGGACCCGGGCGGGCGGGACGCCGCAGCGCAGCGCGTGGACGGCGTACGGCGCGGCCATCGCGTCGACCAGGCCGGCCCGGACCAGGCGGGCGATCGAGCAGACCGGGCGGGCCAGCAGGACCACGACCGGCAGCACCAGCGCGGCCGGCTGCGCGCCGATCCCGCCGACGGCGGTCGGCGGGAGCCAGCCGAGCCGCAGCGCGAAGACCGCCGTGAGCAGCACGCCGAGCGCGAACTCCGGTACCGCGTAGACCCCGAGGGTGACCGTGCTGATCGCGCGATCCAGGGCGCCGCCCTCGCGGCGGGCGGCGAGCATGCCGAGGCCGACCGCCGTCGGGACGAGCAGGGTGAGGGTGAGCGAGGCCAGCAGCAGGGTCGGGGCGAGGCCGTCGGCGAGGTAGCCGGCCACCGGGCGGCCGCTGACCAGCGAGCGGCCGAGTTCGCCGTGCGCCAACTCCCCCGCCCAGTCGGCGAACCGCTCCACGGCCGGGCGGTCCAGCCGCAGCGCGGCGCGGATCGCGGCGATCCGGGCCGGGTCGGGGTCGTCGCCCGCGATGGTGACGGCGGCGTCGCCGGGCAGCGCCTCGGTGAGGACGAAGACCAGCACCGGGACGGCCGCGACCTGCCCGGCGCCGAGCAGCAGCCGGCGCCGGGCCCAGCCGCGCAGCGGCGTCGTCATGCCAGCCAGACCTTGTCGAACCTGGCCCAGTCCAGGGTGTTGGCGGGCGCGTCGGCGGCGACTCCGCGCAGCTGCGGGGCGGTGCCGACGATCCAGTCGGCGAAGCCCCAGACCAGCAGTCCGCCCTCCTCGAACAGCCGGCGCTGCATCCGCTCGTAGAGGGCGGTGCGGGCGGCCGGGTCGGCGGTCGACTGGGCCTGGGTGTAGAGGTCGTCGAAGTCGCGGTGGCGCCAGTGGCTGGCGTTGGTGGTGGAGTCGGAGAGCAGGCGCTGGGAGATGTGGGACTCGATCGGCATCGCGCCGGAGCGGAAGGAGGCGAGCACGCCGCCGTCCAGGATGTCCTTCCAGTAGGTGTCCTTGCTGCCGACCTTCACCTCCACGGTGATCCCGGCCCGGGCCGCCTGGTCCTTGAGGATGCCGGCCGCCTCGACCAGTCCGGCTGCGACCGGGGAGGTGTCGAGGGTGACCTTGAGGCCCTCGGCACCGGCCTCGCGCAGCAGCGCGCGGGCCCGGTCGAGGTCCCGGGTGCGCTGCGGCAGGCCGGCCGGGTAGTACTGGCTGCCCTTGCCGAACAGGTCGTTGCCGATCTCGCCGGCGCCGGAGAGCGCGCCGTCGACGAACTCCTTCCGGTCGACGAGGTGGAAGAACGCCTGGCGGACCCGGACGTCGTCGAAGGGCGGCCGGTCGGTCTTCATCACGAATCCCTGCATCGCGCTGTTGCGCAGCCGGACGATGCCGATCCGGCCGCCGGACTCGTGGGCGCGGGCGGTGGCGGGGGTCAACTCGTGGGCGTACTCGGCCTGTCCGGCGAGCAGCGCGTTGGCGCGGGCGGACTCCTCGGCGGCGGCGAGGAGCTCCAGTTCGTCGAGGTGCGGCGCGCCGTCCCAGTGGCCGTCGAAGCGGCGGACCAGCAGTGAGACACCGGGCTTGAAGGAGACGAAGGCGAACGGGCCGGAGCCGACCGGCTGTCGGAAGTCCTCGGCGCCGTCCGGGACGATGTAGGCGCCGAACGCGGCCAGTACGTTGGGGAATTCGGCGTAGGGGCGCTTGAGCCGGAACTCGACGGTGCGCGGGTCGACGGCGCGGCTGGCGGTGAGGTCGACCGGTTCGAGCGAGGCGCGGGCGCGGAACGCCCGCTTGGGGTCGGCTATTCGGCGGTAGCTGAACAGGACGTCGGCGGCGGTGACCGGGCGGCCGTCGTGGAAGGCGGCCTCGCGCAGCCGGACGGTCCAGACGTCCAGGGTGGCGTTGGGTTCCCAGCCGGCGGCGAGGCGGGGGACGGCGGCGAGGTCGGGGCCGTAGTCGGCGAGCTTGTCGAAGAGCGCCTTGGCCCGGGCGGCGTCGGCGAACAGGTTGACCTGGTGCGGATCGAGGGTCTCGTTGGCGCCGCCGCCGGCGAAGAGGGCGCGCAGCCGGCCGCCGCGCCGGGGGGTGGCGGCGGCCGGGGCGG
>NZ_JBFBDO010000093.1:0-33360 GCF_040683335.1 Kitasatospora sp. NPDC093806 | reverse complement strand
GCTACCCGGGCGCGCCCGGGCCCGCCGCGGCCCCGGCACCCGCCCCGGCCCCGGTCGCCCCGGCGGCCGTCCCGCCGGCGCCCGTCCCCGGACCGCCGCAGGGCGCCCCGGTGCCGCCCGGCGTGCCCGCCGTCGGCCCGGGCTACTTCGCCGCGCTCAGCTACCGGGGCCCGGACGGCTCGGAGCAGAAGCTGCTGCACCGCAGCGAGCCCGGCACCCCGCACCCCGAGTGGAAGATCCTGCAGGACCTGCGGCGGCTGAACGTGCCGCCGGAGCAGGTCCTGGAGCTCTACACCGAGCTGGAGTCGTGTGATCTGCCCGGCGGGTACTGCAACCGGATGATCGCCGCCTCCTGGCCGAACGTCCGGCTCACCCACACCGCCGACTACGGCCGCGACCACCACTCCCGGCAGGCCGGCATGGCCCAGCTGCTCGACCACCTGGACGAGCTGCACCAGCTGGCCTCCGGTCCGCAGCGGGTCCGCCCGTTCCGGGTGCCGCCGCCCGCCCCGGGCACCGTCCCGCCGCTGCCGCCGCTCGCGCCGCAGCAGCTCGCCCAGGAGCTCGGCCAGTCCTTCGGCCCGAACGTGTTCCGCTTCGAGCAGCGCGCGGTCGCCCGCCAGGGCGTGCCGGAGCCGGTGGCGCAGACGCTGATGTGGGCGGGGCTGCCGCGCGAGTTCGGGCCGTTCTTCTGGGCGCAGGCCCAGGAGGGCCGGCCGATCCCGACGCTCGCCGAGCTGGCCGCCGAGCGCGGTCTGTCCGGTGGCCCGGAGTTCGGCGGCTACCTGGTGCTCGGCAACGACTACGGCCGCCAGCTGTGCGTGCAGTACGGCACGGCGCACGTGGTCGCGGTGGATCTGGAAGGAACCGGCGAGCCCCCCCGGTTCGTCAACACGGGTGTACCGGAGTTCGTCCGCGCCCTGGCCCTGCTGGGCCGGATGTGGCGGCTGCGGTACGGGCTGACCCCGGACCAGGCCGGTCGCTGGACGACCGACTTCCAGGCCCAGCTCGCCGCGATCGACCCGGCTGCGCTCCAGTCCGCGGACACCTGGTGGGCCGTGCTGCTGGAGCAGTTCTGGGACGGCCTGCTCTAGCAGGTCGTCGCGGATCCGCGCAGGTGGCAGGGGGTCGTTCCGGTGTCCGGAACGGCCCCTTCGGCGTACCGGTGCGGCACTGCCTCGTTGGGGTTTCGCCCTGATCTGCGCAAAATAGGTCAAGAGGATGGTCGCAATCGTCCATCCTCGACATGTTCCGATCCGTCCGACGTCCGATTCCCGACCGGGTTCGCCGACCCGGTTCCCGATCGGACCGATCCGTCCGATCATGGGCTCCGCAGCCCGCGACACGAGGGGAAGAGCCCATGAGCGACGCCGTCCCCCAGCACGGCTTCACCGTTGCCCGGCGCGGTTACGCGCCCGAGCAGGTCGACCGAGCCCTGACCGGCCTCACCACGCAGCGCGACCAGGCGTGGGAGCGGCTGAGCGTGCTCGGAGCCGGAATCCGGGAGATGGAGCGCCGCCTCGCCGAGATCAGGCAGGCCGCCGTCGACGCCCCGGAGCCGGACTACACGGTCCTCAGCGACCAGGCCGCCGGCCTGGCCAAGACGGCCGAGAACGAGGCCCGCGCCGTCCGCGACAAGGCCGAGCGCCACGCCGAGGACCTCCGCGACGAGGTCTACGAGGCCGGCCAGGCGCTCGACCGCGCCGCCAAGGAGTACGCCACCACCACCCGGACCGACGCCGACGCGGCCGCCCGCCGCACCGACGAGCGGACCCGGGCCGAGGCCGAGGCGATCCGGGCCGACACCGACCGCGAGGTCCGGTCCGTCCGGGACGGCGCCACCGCGCACGCCGCCAAGGTCCGGGTCGCGGCCGCCGAGGCCTCCGAGCGGGCCGAGGCCAAGCTGGCCGAGCTGCGCCGCAAGGCCGACGAGATGTTCGCCGAGGCCCAGGCGAAGGCCGACGGCGAGGACGCGGCCGTCTCGGCCACCGCCGAGCGGCGGGTCAAGGAGGCCGAGCAGCACCGGGAGAACGTGCTCGGCCGGATCAAGCAGGCCGACGCCGAGGCGCAGGCCCGGGCGGACCAGCTGATCGAGCAGGCCCGCCGGGAGGCCGAGCGGATCAACGCGGCGAGCGAGCGCGACCAGCGCGAGTTCGCGACCCGGCTGGAGACGGTGCAGCAGCACCTCGACCACATCAAGGCGACGCTGGCCTCGCTCACGGGCGCGGCGGTCGGCGCGCTGGAGCCGCTGGCCGGACAGCCGCGGGCGCTGGCCCTGGGGCCGGTGGCGGATGCGGCTTCGGGTGCGGGCACGGGTGCGGGTTCGGGTGCGGGCGCGGCTTCGGTGGCGGACGCGGGGCCGGCGGACCGGCCGGTGGACGCCGGGCCGGTGGACGCGCCGCCGTCCGACAGCCCGGAGGACGCCCCCGTGGTGGACCCGGACGCGGACACCGGGGAGATCCCGCTGCCCGCCGGCGCCGTGCTGCGCGCCAACCTCCGCAAGGACGACGCTCCGGCGCGGCCTGCCACCCCGAGCCCGGCCGCCGCCGAGGCGGCCACGGCGGTGCTGCGGGTCACCCCGGGCCCGGTCGCCCCGGCCGCGCCGGTGCCCACCGGTCCGGTGCCGCCGCGCCCGGCCACCCCGCCGGTGGCCGCGGCGGACGCGGGTGCGGGCGGCACGGGCGGTGTGGTCGGCACGGGTGGTGCGGGCGGTGGGCGGCCGGTCGAGGAGGAGACCCGGATCATCCCGAAGATCGTGATCGTCGACGACGGCAGCGACTACGCCACCCCGAACACGGTCACCTACCGCCGTCGCTGACCCGGCCCACTGGCGGCAGCCGTAGTCGCAGTCGTAGCCGTAGGCAGAGCAGGCAGGCCCCGAGCGCCCCACCCGGCGCTCGGGGCCTGCGCCGTTCCGCCTTCCGGATCGAATCTGTAGACCGGTCTACAGAAATATGCAGACCGGTCTACAGAGGAGCTCTCAAATATGTCGACCGGTCTACATAGTGGCGCCCGAATATGCAGACCGGTCTACATAGATCACCCGGCCGGCGCGGTCTCGCCGCCTTCGCTGCCCCCAGCGCCCTCCGCGAGGAGCCGGGTGAGCTTGGCGTCCTGGGCGCGGACGGCCTCGCGGTGGGCGTTCAGGGCCTGGGCGTTGTGCTCGATCTGCTGGCGCTGGTAGCCGGCGAGGACGGCGAACCAGATCCCGGCCAGGTTGCTGTGGCCGGTGCAGTCGGCGTCGGCCCGGGCGGTGGCCAGCTCCGCCGGGGTGGGCTCCGGGCCGCCGCGGAACCGGTCCGGGAGGGCGGCCGGGTCGTCGGCCTGGAAGCCCGCCGCCGCCATGCACCCGGCCCACTCCTTGGTCGCCGCCGTCACCCGGCCGTCCCGGCCGGTGGCCGCGAGGGATTCGCCGAACAGCCGCCCGACCAGTTCGGCCCCCGCCCCGGCCGGTGAGCCGAGCCGCTCTTGGGCCTGCCGGTCGCAGTCGACCCGGGCGGCGTCGTAGGCCTCGCCGGAGCCGGCCGGCGGCGGGACGGCCGGTCGGGGCCGCTTCGGCGGGTGGAACCCCTGGACGCCCGCGACGTCCGCCCCCAGGTACCCCCAGGCGCCGGCCGGCAGGGCGGTGGCGTTGTCGGGCGGCTGCGCGGCCTGCAGGCCGTCCCCGCTGAAAGCGGTGTATCCGGCCCGGCGCATGCACGAGACGACCAGCATATTGCGCACCTGAATCTCCTTGACGGAGGTCGGGTCGCCGGCCTGATAAGCGGAAAGTGGAAGTCCGGTCATTCCGCCCCGTCCGGATTCCGGGGCTTTCGCGGCGCCGACCGGCGGCGGCGTCAGGGCGGAATCCGCGGAGCCGCCGCCGGAGGAGCCGGTGCAGCCTGCGAAAAAGGCCGATAAAACGACCGACAAGGCGGTGGCGGTGAATCGCCCGAAATGTGGTGGACGTGCCAAGCGACTGCTCCGATCCTCAGGCACGGCAGGACTGTTCGGACCCTAGCGCATGCCTGTGCGAGGCCGCCCGGCGGTCGTCGCGGTCACTCGGCTTGGCCGGAAAAGAACTGTTCGGCCGTGCACCGCCATGTCAGCCTCTGGAGTCGCAACCAATACCCTTCGGAGGGTTCACATGATTCGCCGCACAAATCATTTCGGACGCACTTCCGAGGGCGCTTCGGCGCGCACTTCCGGAAATGTCCAGAGTCGTCGGATCGGCGCGCTTGCGGTGCTCACCGCCGCTGCCGCCACCTTGCTGCCGGTGGCGAATGCCGAGGCCGTCAACCGGATCGATTGTGGAAACCGCAACGATTTCGCGAAGGTCTACAACTACGGCTACGGCAGCACGCTCTGTTTCGCGAACGACGGGTGGATGGCGGTCCGCATCTACAACGTCGACCGGATCGACGCGGGCAACAACAAGGTCATCACGTACCTCGGCGGCGGCATGGGCTCGTGGACCGTCTTCAACTGGGAGCAGTACGACTTCAACGCCCACCAGGGCCACGAGGTGATGATGTACGACATCAACCTCTCCCGCTGGTAGGCCGCCCGGGACCGTCCGAGGACATCCCGAGGACTCGCTGACCCACGGTGCCGGGCGGGTGCGGACGCCCGGCACCGTCTCCGAGGGTCAGAGCGCCTCTACGACGGCGGCGCCGCCGAGCCGGCGCCGGCAGTCCAGCACGTACCGGGAGTGGGCGACGACCGCCGCGTAGTCGAACTCGTCGTGGTCGGCGAGCAGCACGACCGCGTCCGCCGCCGCCAGCTCCTCCCGGCTCGCCTCGACCAGGCGGACGGCGGCGAACGGGTCGCCCGGCGGGTCGTGCTCGGCCGCGCGCTGCCCCGGGAGCACCGGCTCGGGCACGTGCACCCCGACCACCACGTGCGGGTCGGCGGCCCTGACCTCGGCGCCCATCCGGACCAGCAGCCCGGCGATCCGGGCGGCCGGCGTCTCCCGGGCGTCCCCGGTGTTCCGCTTGTACGCCAGCCCGAGCAGCAGCACCCGCGCGCCCTCGACCGGGCGCCGCCGCTCGTCCAGCGCCGCGGCCAGCCGCCGGACCACGTAGTCGGGCATCCGGCCGTTGACGTCGTTGGCCAGTTCGACGAGCCGGAACGACCGGCCGAGCGCCCGCTCCGCCCGCCAGGGCAGGTAGGACGGGTCCAGCGGCAGGCAGTGCCCGCCCACCCCCGGCCCGGGCGTGAACCGCAGGTGGCCGAACGGCTTGGTGGCGGCCGCGTCGATCGCCTCCCCGGCGTCGATCCCGAGGTCGTGCGCGAACATCGCCAGCTCGTTGACCAGCGCGATGTTCACGTGCCGGAAGGCGTTCTCCAGCAGCTTGGCCAGCTCGGCCTGCCGGCAGGAGGAGACCGGGACGGTCCGTTCGACCAGCCCGCCGTAGAAGCCCTCGACCGCCGCCAGCGCCGCCGGGTCGATCCCGGAGACCAGTTTCGGGGTGTTCTCCAGCCGCCAGGCGGGGTTGCCCGGGTCGATCCGTTCGGGGCTGTAGCCGAGATGGAAGTCGCGCCCGGCGGTCAGCCCGGAGCCCTCCTCCAGCAGTGGCGCGACCAACTCCTCGGTGGTGCCGGGGTAGGCGGTCGACTCCAGGACGACGGTCGCCCCCGGCCGCAGGTGCTGGGCGAGCAGGGCGGCCGAGGCCTCGATGTGCGACAGGTCGGGCACGCCGTCGCGCAGCGGGGTCGGCACGGTGATCACCGCGACGTCGAAGCCCGCCACGTCGGAGGGCTCGGCGGACGGCAGGTAGCTCCCGCTCTCCAGCAGCGGGCGCAGCCGGTCGGCGGGGACGTCCTCGACGTACGACTCGCCGACGGCCAGCCGTTTGATCCGGCGCTCGTCCACGTCGTAGCCGACCACCCGGTGGCCGGCCTCGGCCGCCCGGACCGCGAGCGGCAGACCCGCGTAGCCCTGGCCCGCGATGACGACCCGCATGACGAAGCACCCCCCTCCGTCGCGACATCGCGACGCCTCCCGGCCCCACCGGGCGTCCCGCACGGTGTTCACCAGGGTAGGGAGCGGGGCGGGGGCGCGCGGCCTTTCCCGGGAATGGGCCGAAAGGGGCCGGAAAAGGGCGCCGGGAGACGGACCACGAGCAGAACCGGGAGACGGACCACGAGCAGAACCGCGGGCCGGAAACGCAAGAGGCCGAGACCCGTGGCGCCCTCCAGGAAAGGGCGCCACGGTTCCCGGCGATTGGGCGGGCGCCCCCACCCAGGGTCGCCCGGCCTCGCACCCCCGACCCCCATCGGGTGTGCGACCGTGCCTTCCGCAGCCATCCCCCACGGTTGGGTGCGGCGGGCACAGTCACCATGGTGCGCGATCTCCATGGACGGGCAGTGACAGGAGTATGTCCAGTTCGTGGCAGATCGCGACGGTGGGGAAACAACGGGGCGAAACCGCCGGAGCGGCAGCGTGCGGCCGGTGGTTCGTCCGCCCCCGGTCGGCCGCCCGCTCGGCCCTCCGCCCGTGCCCCGGTCGGCTGCCCGGTCCGCCTCCCGGTCCGCTCGCGACGAGGCCGTGGTCCGCATGCGCTCCGCCCCTGGTCCGGCCCCCGGCCGTGTGCCGCGTGCGCGTCAGCCTCGCGGCGTAGGCTGGAGACCCCCGGCCGCTGGGCGTGCCGGGCCGTTCGCGTTGCCCGGACGGGCCTCCGGCCGTCGGGCAGCACCAGCCACGGGACGAAGAAGAGACTCCAGATGAGCCTGACCGGACTGCTCGATGTCGTCGCGCGGGACGCGGCCCTCGCCGAGGCGATCGAGGCCGCGACCGCCACCGGTGCCGCGGCCGGCGGCCGCCGCCACCTCGACCTGGTCGGGCCGCCCGCCGCCCGGCCGTTCGCGATCGCCGCCCTGGCCCGCGCGCTCGCCGGGCAGGCGGCGGGGGACCACGGCCGTCCGGTGCTGGCCGTCACCGCCACCGGCCGGGAGGCCGAGGACCTCGCCGCCTCGCTGCGCTCGCTGCTGCCGCCGGACGCGGTCGCCGAGTACCCGGCCTGGGAGACGCTGCCGCACGAACGGCTCTCGCCGCGCTCCGACACGGTCGGCCGCCGGCTGGCCGTGCTGCGCCGGATCGCCCACCCGCGGGCCGACGACCCGGCCGCCGGGCCGGTGCAGGTGGTCGTCGCGCCGGTCCGCTCGGTGCTCCAGCCGCAGGTGAAGGGGCTGGCCGAACTGGAGCCGGTGGCCGTCCAGCGCGGTGAGTCGCACGACCTGGACCAGGTGGCCCGCCGGCTCGCCGCGGCCGCCTACTCGCGGGTCGAACTGGTTGAGAAGCGCGGCGAGTTCGCGGTGCGCGGCGGCATCCTGGATGTCTTCCCGCCGACCGAGGAGCACCCACTGCGGGTGGAGTTCTGGGGCGACGAGGTCGAGGAGATCCGGTACTTCAAGGTGGCCGACCAGCGGTCCCTGGAGATCGCCGAGCACGGCCTCTGGGCGCCGCCCTGCCGCGAGCTGCTGCTGACCGACGAGGTGCGCGCCCGGGCCGCCGAACTGGCCGCCGAGCACCCGGGGTTGGCCGAGATCCTGGACAAGATCGCCGAGGGCATCGCGGTCGAGGGGATGGAGTCGCTGGCGCCCGTCCTGGTCGACGACATGGAACTGCTGATGGACGTGCTGCCGCTCGGCTCGGTCGCCGTGGTCTGCGACCCGGAGCGGGTCCGCACCCGGGCCGCCGACCTGGTGGCGACCAGCCAGGAGTTCCTGCACGCCTCCTGGGTGGCGGCCGCGGCCGACGGCGACCGGCCGATCGACCTGGAGGCGATCGACGTCTCCGCGGCCTCGCTGCGCTCGCTCGCCGAGGTGCGCGAGCACGCCGCCGAGATCGGCCTGCCCTGGTGGTCGGTCAGCCCGTTCGCGACCAGTGACGCCTCGGTGAGCGGGGTGCTGGAGTTCGACGCCAACACGCTGACCCTGGGCATGCACGCGGTCGAGGCGTACCGGGGCGACACCGCGCGGGCGATCGCCGACGCCAAGGAGCGGCTGGCCAACGACTGGCGGGTCGTCATGGTGACCGAGGGGCACGGCCCGGCCTCCCGCCTCGCCGAGGTGCTGGGCAACGAGGGCATCCCGGCCCGGCTGGTCGCCGACCTCGCCGAGGCGCCCACCCGGGACGTCGTCCACGTCTCCTGCGGTTCGATCGAGCACGGCTTCGTCGACGAGGCGCTCAAGCTGACCGTGGTCACCGAGACCGACCTGTCCGGCCAGAAGTCCTCCACCAAGGACATGCGGCGGATGCCGTCCCGGCGCCGGAACGCGATCGACCCGCTGGCGCTGGTGGCCGGCGACTACGTGGTCCACGAGGCGCACGGCGTCGGCCGGTACGTGGAGATGGTGCAGCGCACCGTGCAGGGCGCCACCCGCGAGTACCTGGTGCTGGAGTACGCGCCGGCCAAGCGCGGGCACCCCGGCGACCGGCTGTTCGTGCCGACCGACCAGCTCGACCAGGTCACCAAGTACGTCGGCGGCGAGGCCCCGACGCTGCACCGGCTCGGCGGCGCGGACTGGGCGAAGACCAAGCAGCGGGCCAAGAAGGCGGTCAAGGAGATCGCCGCCGACCTGATCAAGCTGTACTCGGCCCGGATGGCCGCGCCCGGTCACACCTTCGGCCCGGACACCCCGTGGCAGCGTGAGCTGGAGGACGCCTTCCCGTACGCGGAGACGCCGGACCAGCTGACCACCATCGCCGAGGTCAAGGCGGACATGGAGAAGTCGGTCCCGATGGACCGGCTGATCTGCGGCGACGTCGGCTACGGCAAGACCGAGATCGCGGTCCGGGCGGCCTTCAAGGCGGTCCAGGACGGCAAGCAGGTGGCGGTGCTGGTGCCGACCACGCTGCTGGTGCAGCAGCACTACTCGACCTTCGCCGAGCGGTACGCCAACTTCCCGGTCAACGTGAAGGCGCTGTCCCGGTTCCAGACCGACGGCGAGGCGAAGGCCGTGCTGGAGGGGCTGTTCGAGGGCTCGGTGGACGTGGTCATCGGCACCCACCGGCTGTTCTCCTCGGAGACCCGGTTCAAGGACCTCGGGCTGGTCATCGTCGACGAGGAGCAGCGGTTCGGCGTCGAGCACAAGGAGCAGCTGAAGAAGCTGCGGGCCAACGTGGACGTGCTCACCATGTCCGCCACCCCGATCCCGCGCACCCTGGAGATGGCGGTCACCGGCATCCGCGAGATGTCCACCATCACCACTCCGCCGGAGGAGCGGCACCCGGTGCTGACCTTCGTCGGACCGTACGACGAGAAGCAGATCTCGGCCGCGATCCGGCGTGAACTCCTGCGCGAGGGCCAGGTGTTCTACATTCACAACCGGGTGGAGTCGATCGACAAGGCGGCCGCCCGGCTCAAGGACCTGGTTCCCGAGGCGCGGATCGCCACCGCGCACGGGCAGATGGGGGAGACCCAGCTGGAGAAGGTGGTCGTCGACTTCTGGGAGAAGGAGTTCGACGTCCTGGTGTCGACCACGATCGTGGAGTCCGGCATCGACATCTCCAACGCCAACACGCTGATCGTCGAGCGCGGCGACACCTTCGGCCTCTCCCAGCTGCACCAGCTGCGCGGCCGGGTGGGCCGCGGGCGGGAGCGCGGGTACGCGTACATGCTGTACCCGCCGGAGAAGCCGCTGACCGAGACCGCGCACGAGCGGCTCGCCACCATCGCCCAGCACACCGAGATGGGCGCGGGCATGTACGTGGCGATGAAGGACCTGGAGATCCGCGGGGCGGGCAACCTGCTCGGCGGTGAGCAGTCCGGGCACATCGCGGGCGTCGGCTTCGACCTCTACATGCGGATGGTCGGGGAGGCGGTGGCCGAGTTCCGGGAGTCGCTGGCCAACGGCGGCGAGCCGGAGGAGGAGCCGCTGGAGGTGAAGATCGAGCTGCCGGTCGACGCCCATGTGCCGCACGACTACGCGCCGGGGGAGCGGCTGCGGCTCCAGGCCTACCGGTCGATCGCGGCGGTCAACTCGGAGGAGGACATCACGCAGGTCCGGGACGAGCTGGTCGACCGGTACGGGAAGCTGCCGGAGCCGGTGGAGAACCTGCTGCTGGTGGCGGCGCTGCGGCTGTTCGCGCGGCGCTGCGGCATCTCGGACATCACGCTGCAGGGCGCCAACGTGCGGTTCGGGCCGGTCGAGCTGCGGGAGTCGCAGCAGCTGCGGCTGAACCGGCTCTACCCGCGCAGCCAGGTGAAGGCGGCGACCCAGCAGCTGCTGGTGCCGCGGCCGGCCACCGGCCGGATCGGCGGCAAGCCGCTGGTCGGGCGGGAGCTGCTGGCGTGGAGCCGGGAGTTCCTGTCGGCGATGTTCGACGACCTGGCGGGCTCGAAGAAGTAGCCGAAGGAGTAGCCGAAGAAGTAGCGGAGGGGCGGGGAGCCGGGGAGGGGATGGACCTCCCCGGTGTGCGGCGGTCTCGGGCGATGGCGCCCGAGGCCGCCGTTCTCGTTGCGGGGGTCGCGGGGGAGCGGGCTGTGAACAGGGCCGTCAGCCGATCTTCCACTGGCCGACCTGCTGGGCGAAGCCGTTGTCCAGGGCGAACTGGACCTTGTCGAGCTTGGTGCCGTTCGGGACCTCGAAGACGACGAAGCCCTTGCCCGCCTCGCCGGCGGCGATGTTGGTCGGGGTCTGGAAGGACGGGCCGGCCTTGGTCTCGGCGAGCGACGGGCCGTACGACTGGCCCTGGTCGTCGACCACCTTGGCGCTGCTCCAGGGGGCCTCGCCGTAGGCCTTCGAGCCGGTGGCCTTGATCTGGAACTGCACTGCGACGTAGTGCTTGCCGTCCTCCGCCTTCAGGTACTCGTTCGAGCTCGCGGCCGGGTCGACCACCTTGAGGGCGGTGACGTCGGCGGTGTTGCCCTTG
Source organism: Kitasatospora sp. NPDC093806 (assembly GCF_040683335.1). Classification (NCBI taxonomy): domain Bacteria; kingdom Bacillati; phylum Actinomycetota; class Actinomycetes; order Kitasatosporales; family Streptomycetaceae; genus Kitasatospora; species Kitasatospora sp. NPDC093806. The sequence goes on along the minus strand of NZ_JBFBDO010000093.1, from coordinate 22,502 downwards.
TCCAGGGTGCCCTTGAGGGCGATGGTGTCGCCGATCTTGGCGGGGGCCTTGGCGGCCTCGGCCGGCTTGGTCTCGGCGGGCTTGCTCTCGGCCGGCTTGGCGGCGGCGCCGGCGTCGGCCGCCGGGGCCGAGGTGGCGGCGGCGGTCTGCTTGGCCTCGGTGGAGACGGTCGGGCCGCCGGTGGAGCCGCAGGCGGTCGCGGTCAGGGCGACCACGGTGGCTCCGATCAGCAGGGCGGCGGTGCGGCGGTTGGTGCGGCGGGCGGCGGCGGACATGGGGCGCTCCTCGGTTCTGTCGCTGTTCTTGTTTCCCGGTCGGCCGCCTGACGCGGCGTCGACAGGACAGATCACATCATGTGCTGTGAACGATGTCAACGGCTCTTCATGAAACCTCTCTGTTCACGTGTGAACCGTTTGAACGGCCTCGCTGGCTATGCTGTGTGGTCACACCGCCGCTGCCCGCCACCGCCGCCGCCGCCGAAGGAGCGCCCCCATGCCGGACCGTCCCGAGGTGACCGCCGTCGAGATCGCCCGCCTCGCCGGGGTGGGCCGCGCCGCCGTCAGCAACTGGCGCCGCCGCCACCCCGACTTCCCGCGCCCGGTCGGCGGCACCGACAGCAGTCCGACCTTCGCGCTCACCGAGGTGGAGTCCTGGCTCCGGACCCAGGGCAAGATCGCCGAACTGCCGCTGCTGGAACGCGTCTGGCGGCTCGTCGAGACCCTGCGCGACCCCGCCGACCACCCGGCCGCCCCGCTGGTCCAGGCCGGCACCGTCCTGCTGCTGCACCACCGCGACCCGGACCGCTGGGCCGCCCTCGCCGACCAGCCCGAGACCCGGCTCGCCACCGCCCTGCCCCGCGCCCTCGCCGAGACCGCCGCCACCGCCTTCGGCCCCGACGGCGCCGTCGGCCCGCGACCGCCCGGCCTGCTCGGCTCCACCCAGCTCGACCTGGCCCGGCTGCTCGCCGAACTCGTCGCCACCGCGGGCCCCGCCGGTGCCTTCGAACAGCTGCTCACCCGGTACACCGAGGCCAACACCCGCCAGCTCAGCCCCACCCCGCCGGAGGCCGCCGAGCTGCTCGCCGCGGTCGCCGGGGTCCCCGCCACCGTGCTCGACCCCGCCACCGGCCTCGGCGCCCTGCTGCTCGCCCTCCCGGCCACCACCGACCGCTACGGCCAGGACACCGACCCGGTCACCGCCGCGCTCGCCCGGCTCCGGCTGGCCCTGCACGCGCCCGCCGCCGACCCCGGTCCGCTGCCGGTCGACCTCCGCCCCGGCGACGCCCTGCGCGCCGACGCCTACCCCGGTCACACCTTCGACGCGGTGCTCTGCCAGCCCCCCTACAACGAGCGCGACTGGGGCCACGACGAGCTGCAGTTTGACCGGCGCTGGCCCGGCGGCCTGGTCCCGCCGCGCGGCGAGTCCGAACTCGCCTGGGTCCTGCACTGCCTCGCCCACACCCGCCCCGGCGGACTCGCCGCGCTGCTGCTGCCGCCCACCGTCGCCGCCCGCCGGGCCGGCCGCCGGGTCCGCGCCGAACTGCTGCGCACCGGCGCCCTGCGCGCCGTCGTCGCGCTCCCGGCCGGCGCCGCGCCCCCGTACGGCGTGCCGCTGCACCTGTGGGTACTGCGGGCCCCGCTGCCCGGCGACGACTTCCGCCAGGTGCTGCTGGTCGACGCCGCCTCCGCCTCACCCAGCTCGGCGGAGGTGACCGAGGGCGGCCGCGACAAGGTCCGCTGGCCCGAGCTGCACCGCACCGTCCTGGACGCCTGGCGCGCCTTCGACCTCGCCGCCCGCGAAGGCCTCCCGCTGCCCCCGGACCGCCCCGGCCGGCACCGGACCGTCGCGGCGATCGACCTGCTCGACGACGAGACCGACCTCTCGCCCGCCCGCCACGTCCCGCCCGCCGCCCCGCTCGGCGGCGCGGCCGGACTCTCCCACCTCAGCGGCCGGCTGACCGAGCTGCTGGCCGGGCTCGCCGCCCCCGCCACCCTGCTGCCCGAGCCGACCGAGCCGACCGAGCCGACCGAGCCGACCGGTCCGGCCGGCCTGACGGGCGAAGCGGGCACGGCGGGCGCAACGGGCGCAATGGGTGTGACGGGCGCGACGGGCGTCGGTGGCGGCGGCGCGGTCGTCACGCTGGGGGAGCTGGTCCGTTCCGGCTTCCTGGAGGTGTACTCCTCCGGGGCCGGCGCGCCCGCGCGGCCGGCCGACACCGACCCGTCCGGCACGCCCGTCCTCACCGACCAGGACCTCGTCGGCGGCGGCGCCCCCGGCACCGTCCTCGACCGGTCGGGCGCGGGCGCCGACGGCACGCCGCTGACCCGCCCCGGCGATGTCCTCGTCCCCGCCCTCGGCGGCGGCGTGGCCCGGGTGGTCGGTCCCGACGGCCCGCCCGCGGGCGCCGCGCTCGGCCGCCAGCTCCACCTGCTCCGCCCCGACCCGGCGGCCCTCGACCCGGAGTTCCTGGCCGGCCACCTGCGTTCCACGGCGGCCGCCCGCCGGGCCGCCAGCCACGCCTCCACCACCACCCGCCTCGACATCCGCCGGGTCGAACTGCCGCGCCTGCCGATCACCGAGCAGCGCCGCCTGGGCGCGGCGTTCGCCCGCCTCGCCGCCTTCGACGCCGTGCTGCAGCAGGCCGCCTCGCTCGGCCGCACGCTCACCCAGGCCGCCACCGACGCCCTCGCCGCCGGCACCGCCGAACCCCCGTCCGCGTTCTGACTCCCGCACAGGAAGTCGGACCGGCCGACTTCCTGTGCGGGGGCCACCTCGGCGGCGGTCCGCGCACCGGCCCGTCGAAGGCCTCCGACGCGGGCGGTGCGGGCGGTACGGTGTGCGGAGCCGGTCCGTGATCCGGACGGCCGTCGTCCTCACCCGCTCAGGAGCACGCATGTCAGGGCAGTACCCCGGGCAGTTCGGCCCGCCGCCCGGTGGCGCGCCCGCCGACGGCATACCCGGCAGCGCGTCGTACCCCGCCCCGCCGACCGTGGCGTTCCCGCCGCAGTTCCCGGGGCAGCTCCCGGTGCCGGTCCCGGCGCGGCAGCCCGGCCCGTACGGCGTGCTCGGCCGGGTGCTGGTGGTGCTCGCCCCGCTGCTCTCCTTCGGCCTGCTCGGGATGGTCCCGTCCCTGCTGCTGGCGGTCCGCCGCCGCCGGGCGTACGACGTCGTGGGCGCGGTGCTCTACGCGGCGGCCTTCCTCGCCTACGTCATCTGCATGGGGATCGCCGGCAGCTATCCCAAGGGCGACGCCCCGACCGCCGACGCGGTCGGCACCTCGATGATGATCCTGATGTGGTTCACCCCGCCGGTGCACTTCCTGCTGATGGACCGCCAGGTGGTCTGGGCCGCGGGCCGGACGGTGCAGCCGCCCGCCCCCGTCGGCCCGTACGCGCCGCAGCCCGGGTACGGGTACCCGGCGGCCCCGGTAGCCCCCACGCCCGCGCAGCCGTACCCGGCGGCCCAGCCGTACGGCGTCGCGCCCGCGCAGCCGTACACCCCGGCCGCCCCGTACCAGGCGGTCCCGGCTCCGGCTCCGGTAGCCCCGGTCGCCCCGGCGACGCCCCAGCCGTACCCGGCCGCCGTCGCCCACCCGCCCGTGCGGTCCGACGGCTCGCCCGCCGGCGCCGCCGCGAGCACCCCCGCCGCGAGTACCGCCGGTCCCGCCACCTCCGACGAACTGCGCGAACTCGGCGAACTGCTGCGCCGCCAGGCCCGCGAGGACCGGCGATGACCGTCGCCCGGGTGATCGGCGGCCGCTACCGGCTCAGCGAGAAGATCGGCCACGGCGGCATGGGCCAGGTCTGGGCCGGCCACGACGAGCGGCTCGCCCGCCCGGTCGCGGTCAAGCTGCTCCGCACCGACCACCTGCTCGCCGCCACCGGCCTCACCGCCGCCGGGGCCACCGGCGCCACCGGCACCGAGCAGCGCCGGCACGGCGACGACCTGCGCCACCGCTTCCTGCGCGAATGCCGCACCACCGCCGCCCTCGACCACCCCGGCCTGGTCACCGTCTTCGACGCGGGCGAGGACGGCGGCGAGCTCTACCTCGTCATGCAACGCGTCTCCGGCGTCAGCCTGGCCGACCTCATCGCCGAGGACGCGCCGTTCCCGGTCGAACGCGCGGTCGCGGTGGCCGCCCAGCTCTGCGCCGCGCTGGCCGCCGTCCACGCCGTGCCGGTGGTCCACCGGGACCTCAAGCCCAGCAACGTGATGGTCCGTGAGGACGGCCGGACCGTGCTGCTCGACCTCGGCATCGCCACCGCGCTCGACCCCGAGGCCACCCGCCTCACCCTCACCGGCGTCCCGATCGGCAGCCCCTCCTATATGGCGCCGGAACAGGCGCTCTCCGCCACCGTCGACCCGCGCAGCGACCTCTACGCGCTCGGCTGCCTGCTGCACGAGATGCTGGCCGGCGAGGGGCCGTTCCGCGCGCCCACCGCGCTGGGACTGCTGCGCCGGCACGTCGACGACCCGCCGGTGCCGCTGCGCGAGCTGCGGCCCGAGGTGCCGGCGCCGCTGGAACGGCTGGTCCTCGACCTGCTGGCCAAGCGGCCCGAGGAGCGCCCGGCCGACGCGCAGGCGGTGTACGGGCAGCTGCTTCCGCTGCTGCCCGCCGCCGCCCCGGGGCCGCAGCCCAGGTACGGGCCGCTGCCCGACCCGGCCCGGCCGTACCGGCACCCGCTCCAGCCGCAGCCCCGGCCGGCGGGCGCGGAGCCGCCGGCGCCGCCGACGCGGGGCGAGCCGCACCCGTTCCTGATGGCCGCCGTGCCGAACCCGCCGGCTCCGGCGCCTGCCGCTGTCCCTGCCCCCGTCGCACCTGCTGCGGTGCCTGTTCCGGCGCCGACCGTTCCCCCGGCCCCGCCCGCCGCGGCCGGAGGGTGGGAGGAGGACTTCGCGGCGGCCTGCGCCCGGCTCTCCGACCTGGTCGACGCCGGCCGGCGTGCCGAGGTGCTCGACCTCGCCGCGCAACTGCTCGCCCACGGCCGGACCGCGCTCGGCGACGGGGCGGGGCTGGTCCGCACCGTCCGGACCATCTACGCGCGCACCCTGCTCCAGGAGCGGCGCCACGGCGAGGCGCTCCAGGAGTACCGGCTGCTCGCCGCCACCGCCGAGGGCGACCCGCTCGGCCGGCGGGCGCTGGAACCGCGGTACCGGGCCGCCGAATGCCTCGAACAGCTCGGCCGGGGCGCGGAGGCGCTCGCCGAGTACCGGGCGCTGCTCGCGATCTGGCCGGAGGCCGAGGAGGAACGGCTGCTCGACCTGCGCGAGCGGGTCGGCGTGCTGCTCGCCTCGCTCGGTGACACGGAGACGGCGTGGTCCTGGCTGCTCCAGCTGCTGTTCGACCGCGAACGCCGGGAGGGCCCGCACCACCCGGCCGTCCGCCGGCTCCGGCAGACCCTCGACACCCTCCAGCCGCACCGCACCGCCGCCACCCCCTGGCCGCCGCAGCACCCCTGAACCCCTGACGTGACGCCGGCCCTCCGGGGGGGCGGCCCCGGCCGTTCCTTGCTGTCCGGCCCCCGTCCGACTCGGCCTGGTCTGACCCGACCCGGTTGATTATGTAGACCGGTCGAGATATTCCGCGCCGACTATGTAGACCGGTCGGTAGATTTTCTTTATGTAGACCGGTCGACATATTTTTCGCGCGGGCGGCGGCGCAGGCATGACTTTCGACGGATCCGCAGGGCCGGGCGGGCTCCGTAGGCTCGGGCGGGTGCGGATGAGTGCGTGGTGGGTGGACCGGGGGCTGCTGCTGGTGGCGGCCGTGGGGTTCGGGCTGAGTCCGGTGGCCGTCTGGTCGGTGGTGCCGGCGGTCGGGGCGGCGTTCGCGGCGGGCGTTCGGATGGAGCGGGTCCGGCCGGCGGCGGTCGCCCTGTCGATCCTGGTCGCGGTCGGGATGCTGGTGGCGCTGACCGTGCCGACCTGGTCCGTGCGCGGGACGTCGTTCGTGTCGCTGCTGGTCTGCGCCGGGATGGGCTCCTGGATGATGGGCCGGTTCTGGCGGCAGTCGCAGGAACTGGTCCGGGCCGGCTGGGAGCGCGCCGAACGGGCCGAGCGTGAGCAGCGGCTGGTGGCCGAGCAGGCGCGGCTGCGCGAACGGGCCCGGATCGCCCAGGACATGCACGACGCCCTCGGCCACGACCTGAGCCTCATCGCCCTGCGGGCCGGCGCGCTGAAGCTCGCGCCCGACCTGGCCCCGGCGCACCGGGAGTCCGCCCGGGAGATCCGGGCGGGCGCGGCGGCCGCCGTCGAGCGCCTCGGCGAGGTGATCGGCATCCTGCGGGACGACGCGGACGAGCACGCCGCCCGGGGCCCGGCGGACGCGGGCGTCCCGCAACTGGTGGACGAGGCGGCCGCGGCGGGCCTGGACGTCCGGCTGGCCGTCACCGGCGAACCGGGCGGTCTGCCGCGCGCGGCCGAGCACGCCGCCTACCGGGTGGTGCAGGAGGCGCTCACCAACGCGGCCAAGTACGCCCCGGGTTCGCCGGTCACGGTGCGGCTGGCGCACACCCCGGACGGCGCGCGGGTCGAGGTGGTCAACGGCCCGCCCGCCGCGTCACCCGCGGACCCGGACGCCGCTCCCGGCGCGGGCGGGCGCGGCCTGATCGGCCTGGCCGAGCGGGTCCGGCTGGCGGGCGGCACCTTCCGGTACGGGCCGCGCGCCGACGGCGGGGGCTTCGAGGTGTGCGCGTACCTGCCGCGCTCCGGCGCCCCCGCGACCCCGCCGCCGGAGCCGGTCGCGGTGTCGCCCGCCCGGGAACTGCGCCGGGCCCGCCGCCGGGTGGGCCGGATGATGGTGGCGGTCGTGCTGCTCCCGCTGTCCGTCGCGCTGGCGCTGACCGCCGTCCTGCGGGGCTGGACGATCCACGCCGCCGGCCGGTCCGTGCTCGACCCCGCTGACTACGCCTCGCTGCGGGTCGGCCAGGACCGGGCCACGGTGCAGCGGGTCCTGCCGGAACGTCAGTTTCCGTACCATCCGTCCGTGGGCGACCCGCCGCCCCGGGGAGAGGGAGTGACGTGCGAGTACTACGCGATGACGGCCGAGCCGTTCGGCGACGACCGCTCCGGGGACGCGTACCGGCTCTGCTTCCGGGACGGCGTGCTGGTCTCCCTGGACGCCCTGGTCCAGTGAGCGCCCGGTGAGCGCGGCGGAGCCGGGCAGGGTCGGGGCGCCGATCCGGGTGGTGATCGCGGACGACGAGCCGATGGTGCGCGCCGGGGTGCGGGCCGTGCTCACCATCGACCCGGGGATCGAGGTCGTCGCCGAGACCGGGGACGGCCGGGAGGCGGTCGAACTCGTCCGGCGCCACCGCCCGGACGTCGCCGTCCTGGACATCCGGATGCCCGGTACGGACGGCATCGCCGCGGCAGCCGAGATCCGCCGCGGGGCGTCGACCACCCGGACCGGGGCGGCCACCGGGATCGTCATGCTGACCACCTTCGGCGAGGACGACTACATCCTGCGGGCCCTCGGCGGCGGGGCCAACGGCTTCCTGATCAAGTCCGGCGAGCCGGAGGAGCTGATCGCCGGGGTCCGGGCGGTGGCCGACGGCGCCGCCTACCTCTCACCCAAGGTGGCCGCCCGGGTGGTGGCCCACCTCGCCGCCGGCGCGGCCGGGGGACCGGCCGACCGCCGGACCGCTGCCCGGCAGCAGGTGGCCGGGCTGACCACCCGCGAGCGGGACGTGCTGGCGCTGGTCGCGGCCGGGCTGTCCAACGGGCAGATCGCCCGCCGGATCGGCGTGGTGGAGGGAACGGTGAAGGGGCACGTCAGCTCCGTCCTGGCGCGGCTGGGCGTGGCCAACCGGGCGGCCGCCGCCGTCCTCGCCCACGAGGCGGGCCTGACCACGGGTCCACTCGACTGAGGCCGGTACCGCAGCCGCAGCCGCGCTCGGTATCCGCCCCGCGCCCGGAGCCGGGGCCAGCAGCAGCGGACCGAGCAGCCGGACACCGCCCACCGTGCCGACCAGCGCCGTCGCGGACGGCAGCAGGGCGACCACCACCGTCGCCGTGACCGCCCCGCCCAGGGCCGCCCCGGCGAGCACGTCATGCGGGTAGTGCACCCCGGCGGCCACCCGCAGGGCGGCCGTCCCGAGACCGACCGGGACCACCAGCCACGCCCAGCGGGGCCGCACCAGCACCAGACCGGTGGCCAGGGCGACGGCCAGCGTCGCGTGGTTGCTGGGGAACGACCAGTCGCCCGGCGGCGGGCAGTCGGCGAGAGCGCCGGACGGGAGGGCGGCCAGGGCGCGGCAGGGGCGCTCCTCGTCGATCACGACCTTGAGCACCTCGCTGGCCGCGTACGCGAGCACCGTGCCGACGCCGGTGAGCGCGACGCCCGCGACCGCGTCGGCGGCCCGCCGACCGCGCGCCGTCCACCAGCAGAGCGCCAGCAGCAGGCCCAGCACCAGCAGGCCGACCTCGGTGGCCGGTTCCAGCAGCGGGGCCACTTGGTGCGGTGCGTCGGCGACGGCGTCGGCGACCCGGCGGTAGCCGGCCGCGGACCAGCCGGTGACCACCCGGACCGGACCGCCCCCGCCGCCGCGCGTCGGCGCCAGCCACCCGACCACCCCGGTGCCCGCGCCGAGCAGCACCACCGCGCGGACCGTTCTGTTCCTGACCGTGTTCGTCATGCCACGGACGGTAGGACCGGCGGAGGGGTTCGCACCCGACCCGAAAGGCAGGGGTCGACCTGGACGATCGTCAGGGTTGACACCCGCGCGGCTCCATGCGGCTCCATGCGGCTCCGTGCGGGTGACCCGTCCGGGCGCGGTCCACGGGGCTCCGATCCACGCGACCTAGGCTCGGGGAACCCCGCCCCGCAGCCCCCGGAGGCCCCGCCATGCACCGTCGTCGGACCGCCGCCACCGCCGCCGTCGCGGGCGTTCTGCTCGCCGTCCCGGGGCTCGCCGGGTGCGGGAACGACGGGCTGACGGCGGGGACGGCGGCGGTCCTGGACGGGCGGCGGATCCCGGTCGACGCCGTGGCGGACCGGGTGGCCGCGCTGCGGCAGGCGCCGGGCGGGGCGTCGGCGGACGCCTGGCAGGAGGCCTCGCGGGGAGCGGACGGGCCGGTCCGGCGGGCGGTCGCCGACCTGGTGCTCGACGCGGTGGTGGCCCGCGCGGTGGCCGAGCGGGGGCCGGCGGTCGGCCCGGCCGAGGTGGCGGCGGCCCGGGCGGAGGAGGAGCAGCGGTACGGGGGCGCGGAGCGGCTGGCCCGGGCGCTGGCGGCGCGGGGCGTCCCGGGCGGCGCGATCGACGACTACGTGCGCCGCCGGCTGGGCATCCGCCGCCTCGCGGCCGCCGCCGGACTGGATGCGGACAGCCCGGCGGGGGACGCCGCCGTGCGCTTCGCCCTGGCGTCCACCGCCACCACCCTCCACCTGCGCGTCAACCCCCGCTACGGCACCTGGGACCCGGACCACGCGACCCTCACCCCCACCACCCACCCCTGGCTCGCCGGCTGAGGAGGGAGAGGGAAAAAGGGGGAGCGGCACGGGGCGGCGGGCGGCGACAGGCGGCAGGCGGCAGGCGGGCGGCGGCCATAACCCGGGGGCGGGGGAGCGGGGCTGCCGGGTAGGTTCGAGGGGTGACGACGAATCCCCCCGGCGCGAAGCTGATCCTCCTCACCACCACCCACCGGGTGGCCCCCGGCCTGCTGGCCTGGCCCGCCTGGGAGGCGTTGCGGTCGGCCGGCCGGGTGCTGGCCGGCGACGCCGAGCACCCGCAGCTGCCCGCCCTGCGGCAGGCCGGTGTCGAGGTGGAGATCGTGGCCCCCGGTTCCGCACCGGCGCTCGCGCGGCTGCTCACCGGGGCCGGCGGCTCCGGTCCGACGGTCTGGCTGGGCGGCCCGGACGGCGATCCGGGGCTGACCGACGCGCTGGCCCGCCTCGCGGTCGAGCACGCCGGCGAGGTGCCGGAGATCGAGGTGCTGCCCGGCTCCTACGACCTGCCGGGCGCCCGCCTGCTGGACCTGGCCTCCGTGATGGACCGCCTCCGCTCGCCGGGCGGCTGCCCCTGGGACGCCGAGCAGACCCACGCCAGCCTGGTGAAGTACCTGGTCGAGGAGGCGTACGAGCTGGTCGAGGCGATCGAGGAGGGGGACCGCGACACCCTCCGCGAGGAGCTGGGCGACGTCCTGCTCCAGGTGTTCTTCCACTCCCGGATCGCCGAGGAGCACCCCACCGACGCCTTCTCGATCGACGACGTGGCGGGGGACATCGTCGAGAAGCTGATGTACCGGCACCCGCACGTGTTCGGGGACGCCGAGGCGGCGGGCTCCGCCGAGGTGGAGGCGAACTGGGAGGCCTTGAAGGCCGCCGAGAAGTCGGAGCGGGAGTCGGTGCTGGACGGCGTGCCGGCCGGGCTGCCGGCGCTGGCGTACGCGGCGAAGCTGGTGTCGCGGGTGCGCCGGGCCGGGTTCACGGGCGTGCCGGACGAGCCGTTCGAGCTGCCCGCCGAGCTCACGGCGGAGTCGGCGGGCCGGCTGCTGCTGGCGGTGGCGCAGCGGGCGTACGACGTCGAGGTGGACGTCGACGCGGCGCTGCGGGCGACGGCCCGCGGGTACCGGGACGCGGTGCGGGCCGCGGAGGGCCTCAAGCCCGCCGAGTGACGCGCGGCCGGCCGGCCCCGCCGAGCGACGCGCTCCCGAGGGGACGCCGCGGTCAGACCGCCGCGACGTCCTCCACCGGGCGCCGCTGCACGGGGATGACGACCTCGCCGATCGCCTCGCCGACCAGGGCGAGGAGTTCGGCGAGCCGCTCCAGGTCGAGGTGGTCGGGCAGGTCGGCGAGGGAGACGATCCGCTCGCCGTCCGGCCCGGCGACGCAGAACAGGTCGATCGGGCCGAGGTGCTTCTCGGCGGTGTCGACGAGGGCGGCGATGTCGCTGGGCCGGCGGATGTCGCCGCACACGCCGACGACCGGGCAGCCCGGCCGGTCGAGTTCGGTGGCGAGGTCCTCGGCGATCCCGACCTGTTGGTCGGCGATGAGGAGCCCGGCGGCTCCGGCTGCGGCGAACCGACGGGCGAGGTTCGCCCCCGACCCGCCGTCGAGTACCGCGATCACGACGACCGAACCGGTGACCCGCATGGTCTTGCTCCTCCCTGTGGGCGGCTCCGCACCGGCGCCCACGGACATCTTGCGGAGGATCGTAGGCAGGTCCTGACCCTCCGCAACAGGGATTACCCCTCAGGTGACCAGGCTCACGCCTCTTGTCGCGGAGCGGAATCCGGGCGGGCGCCGGCCGAGCCCGCAGGGGCCCACCAGCGCGGATCCCGGGGCCGCCTCGGCGCGGATCCCGGGGCCGCACCGGCGCCGGTCCCGGGCCCGGACCGGCCGGCCTCGCGGAGCGCCCTCGTCCGCGCCCGCCCCGGGATACCGTCGACCCATGTCAGATCTGCCCGACGCCACCCGCCCACCCCTGTTCACCTGGGAGTTCGCCGCCGACCCGTACCCCGCGTACGCGTGGCTGCGGGAGCACCAGCCGGTGCACCGGACCACCCTGCCGAGCGGGGTGGAGGCGTGGCTGGTCACCCGGTACGCGGACGCCCGGCAGGCGCTCGCGGACAGCCGGCTGTCGAAGAACCCGGTGCACCACAGCGAGGCCGCGCACCGCAACGGCCGGGTCGGCATCCCGGGCGAGCGCCAGGCCAACCTGATGACCCACCTGCTCAACATCGACCCGCCGGACCACACCCGGCTGCGCCGGCTGGTGTCCAAGGCGTTCACGCCGCGCCGGGTGGCGGAGTTCGAGCCGCGGGTGCAGCAGCTGACCGACCGGCTGATCGACGGCTTCGCGGCGCGCGGTTCGGCCGACCTCATCCACGAGTTCGCCTTCCCGCTCCCCATCTACGCGATCTGCGACCTGCTCGGGGTGCCGGCCGAGGACCAGGACGACTTCCGGGACTGGGCCGGGATGATGCTGCGGCACACCAAGCCGGGCCAGGGCGGCGGCCAACGGGGCGGAGTGGGGCGGGCGGTGAAGCTGATCCGGGGGTACCTGGCGGAGCTGATCCACCGCAAGCGGGCGGACCTCGGGGACGACCTGATCTCGGGGCTGATCCGGGCCAGCGACCACGGCGAGCACCTCACCGAGAACGAGGCCGCGGCGATGGCCTTCATCCTGCTCTTCGCGGGCTTCGAGACGACCGTGAACCTGATCGGCAACGGCGTGTACGCGCTGCTGCGCAACCCGGACCAGCGGGTCCTGCTGCAGGAGTCGATCGGGCGCGGCGAGCGCGGCCTGCTGGAGACCGGGATCGAGGAACTCCTGCGCTACGACGGGCCGGTGGAGCTGGCGACCTGGCGGTTCGCGACCCGTCCGCTGACCATCGGCGGGGTGGAGATCCCGGTCGGCGACCCGGTGCTGGTGGTGCTCGCGGCCGCCGACCGGGACCCGGAGCGGTTCGCCGACGAGAACACCCTCGACCTGGCCCGGGCGGACAACCCGCACCTGGGCTTCGGGCACGGCATCCACTACTGCATCGGCGCCCCGCTGGCCCGGGTGGAGGGGCAGGTGGCGCTGGCCACCCTGCTGTCCCGGCTGCCGGACCTGGAACTCGCCGCGAGCCCGGAGGACCTGCGCTGGCGCGGCGGCCTGATCATGCGTGGACTTCGTGAACTTCCGGTGGAATTCACCCCGGAGGCGCCGGGAAATGCAGGGGGGTCCTCCGACGCCGCGACACGCTGACGCAGCGTCTCCAACTCGGCTTTCCCCGGGGGGTGAACCACCATCAAACCGGACATAGCGCTTCCGTTGGTAGGCAATCGATCACCTGGCGTGATTTCCATGTGATATCGACGATATGAGCTTGTGATTGGTCCACAGATCTGTCTACCCTCCCTGGAGTTCGCAGCTGCGAGCCCCGTGCACGGAACGCCGAGTCCTGCCCGCCGTGCCACGGGAAACCGACCAGACCCTGGGCAGGGGCGGGGGAACCAGGTCTTTGCGCCGTCTCCCACGGCTTGGGGTGAAGCCGCCTCCGTGCGGCCGGGCCACCTCCCGGTCCGAACCCGACAGCTCACCTCGCAGGCGTGCGGAGAGGGACCTTCATGCTGTTCGTTGGTAACGGTCGTCACCGTCGTCGCACCCAGACCGAGAAGGCCATCGCCGTCGCCGGAGTGGCCGGCGTCGGCCTGGCGATGCCGATCCTGACCGCCACCGGCGCCTCGGCCGCCCCGGTCTCCACCTGGGACGCGGTCGCCCAGTGCGAGGCCGGCGGCAACTGGAGCATCAACACCGGCAACGGCTTCTACGGCGGCCTGCAGTTCACCTCCAGCACCTGGAAGGCGTTCGGCGGCACCGCGTACGCCCCGCAGGCCAACCAGGCCTCCAAGGCGCAGCAGATCTCGGTGGCGGAGAAGGTCCTCGCCTCGCAGGGTCCGGGCGCCTGGCCGGTCTGCTCCAAGAAGGCCGGCCTGAGCAAGGGCGGCGCCCCGGCGGCGGTCGACACCTCGACGGACGCCAAGCCGGCCGCCCAGCAGCCCACCGCGCCGCAGCCGGTCGCGCCGAAGCCCGCGGAGCCGAAGCCCGCCCCGAAGCCGGTGGAGTCGAAGCCCGCCCCCAAGCCGCAGGTCCAGCAGTACGCGCCGCAGCGCGCCCAGCAGGCCCAGCCGCAGGTCCAGCAGCAGGCCCCGCAGGCCCAGGCCCAGCAGCAGGCCCCGTCGTTCTCCGGCAAGACCGGCTGGGACGACGCCGCCAAGGTGTTCTGGTACCAGAACAACGGCGCCTGGTACTGGACCAGCCACCAGAGCGTCTACCAGCAGTACGCCGGCCAGGCCGCGGCCCCGTCCGCCCCGGCCGCGCACAGCGCCCCCGCCGCGCAGCAGCAGCAGCGGGCCGGCCAGGGCGGCTACACCGTCCAGGCCGGTGACACGCTCGGCGGCATCGCCACCGCTCAGGGCGTCGACGGCGGCTGGCAGGCGCTGTACGACGGCAACCGCGGCACCGTCGGCGGCGACCCGAACCTGATCATCCCGGGCCAGGTCCTCACCCTGGGCTGAGCCCGTACCGGTCCGGACCGCACCGGACCGCATCGGACCGGACCGGACCGGAGCTGAACACTCCGGAGGGGACGGGTAATTGCCGAAGGGGGCCGGAAACGGCCCCCTTCGTCCGGATCCGGGCTCCGGAGGGCGGGCAACCAGGTGAACTACCGGTGGGTAGCCCGCCACACGCTGAGACGGGACCGAGGCCGAGGTGGCCCGGAGAGCCCGTGCGGTTAGGCTCTGGTCGTAACGACTCCGCAATCGTCCGGCCGACTGCACCCCACCGTCAGCCGAACCTGCTTCCGCTAGGAGATGCCTCGTGCCGTCCATCGATGTCGTCGTAGCCCGTGAGATTCTCGACTCGCGTGGCAACCCCACGGTCGAGGTCGAGGTCGGCCTCGACGACGGCAGCACCGGCCGTGCCGCTGTCCCGTCGGGTGCCTCCACCGGTGCCTTCGAGGCGCTGGAGCTCCGCGACGGTGACAAGAACCGCTACTTCGGCAAGGGCGTCGAGAAGGCCGTCCTGGCCGTCATCGAGCAGATCGGCCCGGAGCTGGTCGGCTACGACGCCACCGAGCAGCGCCTGATCGACCAGGCCATGCTCGACCTGGACGCCACCCCGGACAAGTCCTCGCTCGGCGCCAACGCCATCCTGGGCGTCTCGCTGGCCGTCGCGCACGCCGCCTCCGAGGCCAGCGACCTGCCGCTGTTCCGCTACCTGGGCGGCCCGAACGCGCACGTCCTGCCGGTCCCGATGATGAACATCCTCAACGGTGGCTCGCACGCGGACTCCAACGTCGACATCCAGGAGTTCATGATCGCCCCGATCGGCGCGGAGTCCTTCTCCGAGGCCGTCCGCTGGGGCGTCGAGGTCTACCACACGCTCAAGGGCGTGCTGAAGGAGCGCGGCCTCTCCACCGGCCTGGGCGACGAGGGCGGCTTCGCCCCGAACCTGGACTCCAACCGCGAGGCCCTGGACCTGATCGTCGAGGCCATCCAGAAGGCCGGCTACGTGCCGGGCAAGGACATCGCGCTGGCCCTGGACGTCGCCGCCTCCGAGTTCTTCGAGGACGGCGCCTACCAGTTCGAGGGCAAGGGCCTCACCTCCGCCGAGCTCATCGAGTACTACGCCGGCCTGGTCGCCGCCTACCCGCTGGTCTCCATCGAGGACCCGCTGGACGAGTCGGACTGGGACGGCTGGAAGGCCATGACCGACAAGCTGGGCGACAAGGTCCAGCTGGTCGGCGACGACCTGTTCGTCACCAACCCGGCCCGCCTGGCCCGCGGCATCGAGACCGGCACCGCCAACGCGCTGCTGGTGAAGGTGAACCAGATCGGCTCGCTGACCGAGACCCTGGACGCCGTCGAGCTGGCCCAGCGCAACGGCTACCGCTGCATGATGTCGCACCGTTCCGGCGAGACCGAGGACGTCACCATCGCCGACCTGGCCGTCGCCACCAACTGCGGCCAGATCAAGACCGGTGCCCCGGCCCGCTCCGAGCGCGTCGCCAAGTACAACCAGCTGCTGCGCATCGAGGAGATCCTCGACGACGCCGCCGAGTACGCCGGCCGCAGCGCCTTCCCGCGGTTCAAGTACGAGGGCTGAGCCCGCCCGGCGGCCGCCCGGCCGGAACGCCGGGTAGCGCACGCCTGACCGGTGCCCCGCCGTTCACCCCGTAGGGTGGACGGCGGGGCACCGTCGCGACCAGGAGGGGACACCGGAGATGGCTGGCTGGAGGATCCCGGGCTTGGCGGCCCGGCCTCGGTTCACGAGCCGGGCGACCGTCCTCGTCCTGGTGCTCTGCTCGCTGGTGGCGATCCTGGCCTACCCGACGCGGCAGTACATCTCCCAGCGCTCCGAGATCTCGGCGCAGCGCGCCCGGGCCGAGCACGCCCGGCAGCAGGTCGAGCAGCTGCGCCGGGAGAAGGCCCGCTGGCAGGACCCGGAGTACGTCAAGGCGCAGGCCCGCGCCCGGCTGCACTACGCGATGCCGGGGGAGACCCCGTACATCGCGGTGGACCCGGCGGCCCGGGACGCGGCGAAGTCCTCGCTCGGCGCGCCGCCGCCCGCGGCGGGCCCGGCGCCCGACGGCCCGGTCAAGGCCGCCCGGCCCTGGTACGCCGGCGTCTGGGACTCCGTGGACGCCGCCGCCGCGCCCGGGTCCGCCCCTTCCGCACCACCCACCCCCGCCCCCGTCCCCGCTGGAGACAGCTCCTCCCATGACCACTGAGAACCACCCCACCGTCTCCGACGAGGACGTCGCGGCGATCGCCGCGCAGCTCGGCCGGGTCCCGCGCGGCCTGCGCGGCGTGGCCCACCGCTGCCCCTGCGGCAACCCGGACGTCGTGGAGACGGCGCCCCGGCTGCCGGACGGCACGCCGTTCCCGACCCTCTACTACCTGACCTGCCCCAAGGCCGCCTCGCTGATCGGCACCCTGGAGGCGGACGGCGTGATGAAGGAGCAGAGCGCCCGGCTCGCCGAGGACCCGGAGCTGGCCGCCGCCTACCAGAAGGCGCACGAGGACTACATCGCCCGCCGGGACGCCATCGAGGTGCTGGAGGGCTTCCCGAGCGCCGGCGGCATGCCGGACCGGGTCAAGTGCCTGCACGTGCTGGTCGGCCACTCGCTGGCGGCCGGCGAGGGCGTCAACCCGCTCGGCGACGAGGCGATCGGAATGCTGGAGGAGTGGTGGGCCAAGGGGCCGTGCGTCTCCGCCGAGGAGGTCGCGGCCGCCGGTGACCGGGTGTCCCGCAACCGGGCCAAGGACCAGGACCACGCGGCCGTGATCGCGGCCAAGGAGCAGAAGACCGCCGACCGCGCCGCCAAGCGGGCCGCGCAGGAGTCCGAACAGGACGAGCAGCCCGAGCAGCGCGAGCAGGACGGGGAGGCCGGAGCGTGAGTGTGACCCGGGTGGCCGCGATCGACTGCGGGACCAACTCGATCCGGCTGCTGGTCGCCGACCTCGACCCGGAGACCGGGGCGATCACCGACCTCGACCGGCGGATGATCATCAACCGGCTGGGTCAGGGCGTCGACCGGACCGGCCGGCTGCACCCGGACGCGCTGGCCCGTACCTTCGCGGCCTGCCGCGAGTACGCCGAGGTCATCGCCGGCTTCGGGGTCGGCCCGGAGCGGATCCGCTTCGTCGCCACCAGCGCCTCCCGGGACGCCGAGAACAGCGCCGAGTACGTCGACGGCGTGCGCGCGGCCCTGGGCGTCGAGCCGGAGGTGGTCAGCGGCGAGGAGGAGGCGCACCTCTCCTTCGTCGGCGCCACCAAGGAGTTGACCGGCGGCGAGTTCCCGGCGCCGTACCTGGTGTTCGACCTGGGCGGCGGCTCGACCGAGTTCGTGCTCGGGGCCGAGGACGTCCGGGCCGCCCGCTCGGTGGACATCGGCTGCGTCCGGCTGACCGAGCGGCACTTCGGCGGCGCCGAGCTGCCCTCGGACGAGCAGATCGCCGAGGCGCGGGCGCACGTGCGGGCCGAGCTGGACCGGGCCGAGGAGGCCGTCCCGCTGACCGGCGCGGCCACCCTGGTCGGCCTGGCCGGGACGGTCACCACCCTGTCGGCGATCGCCCAGGACCTGCCCCGCTACGACTCGGAGGCGATCCACCACTCGCGGATCGGCCGCGAGCAGGTGGCCGGGATCGCCGAGCGGCTGCTGCGCGCGACCCACGCGGAGCGGGCGGCGATCCCGTCGATGCACCCGGGCCGGGTGGACGTGATCGCGGCCGGCGCGCTGGAGCTGCTGGAGATCATGGAGCGGACGGGCGCCGCCGAGGTGGTCGTCAGCGAGCACGACATCCTGGACGGCATCGCCTGGAGCATCGCGTCCTGAAGCACTCTTCCCCGGCCCCGGAACCCCGTCACGGGGTCCGGGGCCGGGGCGCGCCCGGGGCCCCGCGGAAAACTTCGTGAATTTCTTCACATGGCGATCCGTCCTTTCGTACGGTTCGCGGGTCCGGTCCGTCCGATATGTGGGACCGAAGGCTCGCACGGCGTGACGGCCGTGGGATCGCAGGTTCCGACCCGTCAGAGGTTTGAAAATCGAAATCCCGTGTGGGAACCCGGGCCCGTCATGGATCGTTGCTGCTCAGCGGGGCCGTCCGAACGGGCGTGCTCACCGGGGGGCCGGAACGGCCGTGAGGGACCGGCCAAGGGGGCGATCAGGGGGCGCGAAGTGTAGCAGAGGGTGTCCAGAAGCTTGTGAGCGGGCTCACGAAGGCTGCTCCGAGCGGTGCTGGATACTTTCGGATATGAGCACCACGGAGCGTCCTCGCATCCTCATTGTCGGCGGTGGTTACGTCGGCCTGTATGCCGCGATGCGCATCCTCAAGAAGATGCGTTACGGCGAAGCGACCGTCACGGTCGTCGACCCGCGGTCGTACATGACGTACCTGCCCTTCCTCCCCGAGGCGGCCGGCGGCAACGTCGCGCCCCGCAACCTCGTCGCGCCCCTGCGCACCGCCCTGAAGAAGGCGGAGGTGCTCACCGGTGCGGTCACCGGTGTGGACCACGAGCGCAAGGTCGCCACCATCCAGCCCGCGGCGGGCGACTCGTACGAGCTGCCCTTCGACTACCTGGTCGTCGCGACCGGGTCGGTCTCCCGCACCTTCCCGATCCCCGGTCTGGCCGAGCACGGCATCGGCATGAAGACCGTCGAGGAGGCCATCAGCCTCCGCAACCACGTCATGGCGCAGCTGGACAAGGCCGAGTCCACCACCGACGAGGCGATCCGCCGCAAGGCGCTGACCTTCGTCATCATCGGCGGCGGCTTCGCCGGCGTCGAGACGATCGCCGAGATCGAGGACATGGCGCGCGACGCCGCCAAGATCTACAAGACCGTCAGCCGCGAGGACATGCGCTTCGTGGTGGTCGAGGCGGCCAACCGCATCCTCCCCGAGATGGGCCCGGACCTCGGTCTGTGGACCAAGGAGAAGCTCGAGGAGCGCAACATCGAGGTCTACATCGAGACCTCGATGGACTCCTGCGTCGACGGCCACGTCATGCTGAAGAACGGCATGGAGATGGACGCCTCCACCATCGTGTGGACGGCCGGCGTCAAGCCGAACCCGGTGCTGTCGCAGTTCGGCCTGCCGCTGGGCCCGCGTGGCCACGTGGACACCGCGCCGACCCTGCAGGTCCAGGGCTTCGACTACGTCTGGGCCGCCGGCGACAACGCCCAGGTGCCGGACCTCGCCGCCGGCGAGGGTGCCTGGTGCCCGCCGAACGCGCAGCACGCCGTCCGCCAGGCCGTCGTCCTCGGTGACAACGTCATCTCCGGCATGCGCGGCTTCCCGCAGCAGGAGTACAAGCACAAGAACCTGGGTGCGGTGGCCGGCCTCGGCCTGCACAAGGGTGTGGCGATCCTCTTCGGCAAGTACAAGCTGAAGGGTCGCCCCGCCTGGTGGTTCCACCGCCTGTACCACGGCGCGATGGTCCCCACCGTGAACCGCAAGGTCCGCGTCTTCACCGACTGGACCCTCGCCATGTTCCTGAAGCGCGAGATGGTCGGCCTCTCCCAGATGGAGAACCCGTACCAGCCGATCCAGGAGGTCACGGCCCCCACCAAGCCCGCCGTCGAGGCCGCCAAGCCGGCCGCCGACAAGGAGCTCGCCACCAGCAAGTAGACGACTGCGGACCCCGGTGTGGGAGCACCGGGGTATGAGTCGGAGGCCCTCCGCCCGGCAGCGTTGCCGGACCACGACCTCCGTGGTGCTCAGCCGGCTGTGCGAGTCGGGCGGAGTACAGAAGTACGAAGAAGGCCCCTGCCGAACCCTCCGGCAGGGGCCTTCCGGTCGTTCCGGTCGGGTCAGTCGGTCTTGATGCTCTCCAGGATGTCCAGCTTGGACGCCCGGCGGGCCGGCCAGAAGGCGGCCACCAGGCCGACCAGCCCGGCCAGGGTCAGGAAGAGCAGCAGCTGGCCGTAGGGGAACACGGTGGCCAGGCCCGGCAGGCCGGCCTTCAGGGTGCCGTTGATCGCCCAGGCCATGAAGGAGCCGAGCAGGATCCCGATGCCGGCGCCGAAGACCGAGATCACCACGGACTCCAGGCGGACCATCCGCTTGATGCCGGAGCGGTCCAGGCCGATCGCCCGCAGCATGCCGATCTCGCGCTTGCGCTCGAACACCGACATCGCCAGGGTGTTGATCACCCCGAGGATCGCGACCACCACGGACATCGCCAGCAGGCCGTACATCATGTTCAGCGCGAAGGTGATGATCTGGCTGAAGTCGTTCCGGACGTCCTGCTTGGACTTGACCTCGATCACCGGGTTGGCGCCGGTGGCGTCCTTCAGGGCCTTCTTGAGCGCGTCGGTCTCCCCGTTGGCGCCCTTGACCAGGACGTTGTGCAGGTACGGCTCCGGGTCGTGCTTGAGGATCTCGCTGTTGGCCAGCAGCGCCGCGCGGACCATGCCGCCCTGCTCGTAGACGCCGCCGACGGTCAGCGTGCCCTTGGTGTCGTCCGGGAAGGTGACGTTCACGGTCGAGCCGGTGGTGGCGCCCAGCTTCTTCGCGAGCTCCTCGTCGATCAGCAGCTGCCCCTGGCCGACGGCGGCCGCCGAGCCGCTCTTCATCTTCATCGAGACCAGCTTGTCGAGGCTGTCCGCGTTCAGGCCGGTGATCTCCTTCTTGGTCCCGTTGAGGTCCCAGTAGACGCCGGTCAGCGGCGAGGAGGCGGTGACCCCGGAGGCCTTGGCGATCTCGGCCGGGACCTTCTCGGACAGGCTCATCCCGTTGGCCGCGGAGACCAGGTAGTCGGCCTTCATCGAGCTGGTGACGGCCCGGTCGATGGTGTCGGCGACCGAGGCGCCGATCACCGTCAGGCCGCTGACCAGGGTCAGGCCGATGGTGAGCGCGGCCGCGGTGGCGGCGGTGCGGCGCGGGTTGCGGACCGCGTTCTGCCGGGCCAGCTTGCCCGGCATGCCGAACAGCCTGCCGAGCACCGGGCCGACCAGCGCGATCACCGGGCGGGAGAGCAGCGGCAGCAGGATGAAGACGCCCAGGATGGCGAGCAGCGCGCCGGCCCCGACCGGCAGTCGGCCGGAGGCGTCGCCCTTCGAGGCGCCGAAGGCGACCAGGGCGATGCCGGCGGCGGCCATGACCGAGCCGATCGAGTTCCGGACCACCAGGGACTTCTGGGTGGCGGGCTGGTCGCCGCTGCTCATCGCGGCCACCGGGGCGATCCGCGAGGCGCGCAGGGCGGGCAGCAGCGCGGAGAGCACCGTCACCAGGACGCCGACCACCAGGGTGACCGCCACGGTCAGCGGCTTGATCACCAGCGGGCCGGTCGGCATGCCGTCGTCCAGCGAGGTGACCAGGGACTGCAGTCCGGCGCCGATGCCGATACCGGCGATCAGGCCGGCGACCGCGGAGACGGCGCCGATCGCCAGCGCCTCGACCAGCACCGACCGGGTCACCTGCCGGCGGCTGGCGCCGACGGCGCGCAGCAGGGCGAGCTCCTTGGTGCGCTGGGCGACCAGCATGGTGAAGGTGTTGGCGATGATGAAGATGCCGACGAAGAGCGAGATCGCGGCGAACGCGAGCAGCATGGTGCGCATGCCGTCGCTGCTCCGGGTGATCATCCGGTCTTCCTCCGCCTTCAGATCGGCGCCCGTGCGGGCCTCGATCTGCTGCTGCGGGCGGAGCTTCTGGTTCACCTCGGTGAGCAGGGCGTTCTCGCTGGTGCCGGGCTTGGCGGCGAGCACGATGCTGCTGTAGCGGCCGGGCTCCAGCAGCAGCTGCTGGGCGGTCGCGCGGTCGAACAGGGTGAGCGTGCCGCCGCTGTTCACCACCGGGTCGTCGGTGGTGAAGACGCCGGTGAGCTTCGCCTCGACGACCGGGCCGTTGGAGCCGACCCGGACGGTGTCGCCGACCTTGTAGCCGGCCTTGTCGGCGGTCTTCTTGTCGAGGGCGATCTCCTTGGCCGTCTTCGGGCCCTGGCCCTCGGCCATCGGGTAGCGGGCGTCCTTGCCGTCCGGGCCGGGCGCGAAGTTGGCGCCCTTGGCGCCCCAGGCCTGGCCGATCAGGGTGCCGCTCTTGTCGGCGACCCCGGTGAAGCCGCTGACCACGCCGCGGGCGCCGGCGGCGCCGGGCAGCGCGGCGAGCTGCTGCACGGTGGCGTCGGTCAGGGTGACCGCGCTCTTCTCGCTCTTGTCCCGGGCGGTGGCGGTGGCGCCGGCGGCGTTGTCGACGATCTGGACCGACACGTCCGAGTAGCCCTTGGAGTTGCTGTCCCGCATGGCCTTGCCGAAGGTGTCGGAGAAGACCATGGTGCCGGCCACGAAGGCGGTGCCCAGCATGACGGCGAGCGCCGTCATCAGCAGTCGGCCCTTGTGGGCCAGCACGTTGCGCAGTGCGGTGCGATACATGGGGTGTCCTGGGGTCCTGGAGTCTGCGAAGGGACGGGCGCCGGAGGCGGGTGTCAGCTGGTGCGGCCCTTGGCGTCGAAGCGGCGCATGCGGTCCAGGACGGTGTCGGCGGTGGGGTGGACGAGTTCGTCGACGATGCG
>NZ_JBFBDO010000092.1:0-33798 GCF_040683335.1 Kitasatospora sp. NPDC093806 | reverse complement strand
AGGGGGGACCCTGTGGGAGAGTAGGACGCCGCCGAACAATCATTCACAAAGAACCCCCATCCGGGATCCGGATGGGGGTTCTTTGCATTTCCCGGGAAGTGGCAACTCCAGGGCCGGGGTGGACCTAGCACCACCTTGAATTCGGGTGGGACGGCCAGTGCCCCGTCGAGCCGTGCGGGGAAGACTGGTCAGGACGATCGGGGCCGGTCAGCGGCATCAGCATCAGCATCAGGAGTACTCGTGACAGCAGACGGACGGATCAGCGGCGGTGCTGTGCGTGCCCAGACCCAGGCGGCGTTCGCGGCGGGCGGTACCGCGGTGGCCCGGTTGGCGCTGTTGGTGCTGGGAGCGGCGCCGGGCGTCGCGGTGCCGGCGGTCGGGGCGGTGTTCGCGGGTGTCGCCGTCGCCACGACCTTCGAGTACTACTACCCGGCCTCCCTCTTCGCCCTGGGGGCCGCGCTGCTGACGGCCGTCGCGCTGGCCGGGCTGTTCGTCCGGCCGTGCGCGACCCGGGCCCGGTCGCAGCTCCTGCGCTGGTACGGGGTCCGGATGCCGGTCGAGTACAGCCCCCGGCCGGCGCTGGAGGCGGACGAGCGCGGCCACTGGTGGACGGGTTACTCGTACCACCGTTCGCACGCCGTCGCGCGGATCGCGCAGCTGCTGCACTGGTCGTTCCGGGACCGGGCGACCCGTTCGGAGATGCTCTGGCTGGTGGTCAGCCCGCTGGTGGTGGTCACGCTGGCGCTGGTGGTGTTCGGGCTGCTGTTCGGCGGGCTGGCGTCCCTGGTCGTCGCGTTGCAGGACTACCGCTTCTCCGGGGAATCCGCGATAGGGCCGGCCTCGATCCTGGTGTCCACGCTCCTCGGCCTGGGGCTCGTCACGCTGGGCGTGCTGCTGGCGCCGCACGCGGTGCGCGGGTTCGCCGAGGCGGCGCGGCGGGTGCTGGACCAGGACGGCCGGGCCTCGCACGCCCAGCTGACCAAGCGGGTGGCCGAGCTGACCGAGACCCGGGCGGACGCGGTCGGCAGCCAGGCGGCGGAGCTGCGGCGGATCGAGCGGGACCTGCACGACGGCGCGCAGGCCCGACTGGTCGCGATCGGGATGACGCTGGGCACCATCGAGCACCTCATGGAGACCGACCCGACGGCCGCGCGCGAGCTCCTCTCCGAGGCCCGGCAGTCCTCGGCGCGGGCGCTCCAGGAGCTGCGCGACCTGGTCCGCGGCATTCACCCGCCGGTCCTGGCCGAGCGCGGTCTGGGCGACGCGGTCCGCGCGCTGGCGCTGGACGGCGCGCTGCCGACCGAGGTGTGCGTGAGCCTGCCGGACCGGCTGGCGGCACCGGTGGAGGCGGCGGCCTACTTCAGCGTCTGCGAGCTGCTGGCGAACGCGGCCAAGCACTCGGAGGCGGAGCAGGTCTGGGTGGACATCCTGTACCGGGCGGGCCGGTTGCGGATCACGGTGACGGACGACGGGGTGGGCGTCGCGGATCCCACCCGGGGGACCGGGCTGCGCGGGATCGAGCGCCGATTGGGTACCTTCGACGGTGTCCTCGCCATCGACAGTACGTCGGGCGGTCCGACCACCATCACCTTGGAGCTGCCGTGCGAGTTGTCCTCGCCGAGGACCTCTACCTCCTTCGAGAAGGTCTGATCCGCCTGCTGGAAGCGCACGGCTTCACCATCGCCGCCGCGGTCGAGACCGGCCCGGAGCTGGTGGAGGCACTGCTGACGCACCGTCCGGACGTCGCCGTGGTCGACGTCCGGCTGCCGCCGACGCTCACCGACGAGGGGTTGCAGGCGGCGCTCAAGGCCCGCCGGGAGATCCCGGGCCTGCCGGTGCTGGTGCTGTCGCAGCACGTCCAGCAGCTCTACGCGCGGGAGCTGCTGGCCGACGGCACCGGCGGGATCGGCTACCTCCTGAAGGACCGGGTCTTCAACGCCGGCCAGTTCATCGACGCGGTCCGCCGGGTGGCGGCCGGCGGTACGGCGATGGACCCGGACGTGATCGCCAAGCTGATGCAGAGCACCTCCCGCCGGCCGGGCCCGCTCCAGCGGTTGTCGCCGCGCGAGCGGGAGGTGCTGGAACTGATGGCGGAGGGCTGTTCGAACTCGGCGATCGCCGCCCGGCTGGTGGTGAGCGACGGCGCGGTGGCGAAGCACATCGCCAACATCTTCACCAAACTCGAACTAGCCCCGGCCGAGGACGCCAACCGCCGGGTGATGGCCGTGCTGGCCTATCTCAACGGCACGGAGGGGCAGGCGGCCTGACCCTCCGCCCGATTCCGGGTGCCGGGCGGGTCGACGGTGACAGCCCGGGCTGCGAGAACGCTGAAACAGGTGTACGAGTAAACTCCGGTGGGCCGAGCCCGGCGGTCGCTCAGCCGTCCGGCGCCCCGACAAGCGGGATCCGGCAGTCGAGGCGGCGTACGGCGCGGCCGACATCCAGGGGTTGATAGACGTAATGGCACGCCCATCACTCACCAAGGCCCACCGGGGCCTGCTCGGCCTGGTCGCGGGCGGTGCCTGTGTCATCTCCGGTATCGGCTTCGCCGGTTCGTACAACGCGGTCAAGGAGCTGGCGGCGGAGAAGGGGTTCGGGGCCTTCTCGTACGCCTTCCCGATCGGCGTGGACGCCGGCATCGTGGTGCTGCTCGCGCTGGACCTGGTGCTGACCTGGCTGCGCATACCCTTCCCGCTGCTGCGGCAGACCGCCTGGCTGCTGACCGTCGCCACCATCGCCTTCAACGCCGCCGCGTCCTGGGGCGACCCGCTCGGGATGGGCATGCACGCGGTCATCCCGCTGCTGTTCGTCGTGGTGGTGGAGGCCTCCCGGCACGCCGTCGGCCGGATCGCGGCGATCACGGCGGACCGGCACATGGACTCGGTCCGGCTGATGCGCTGGGTGCTCTCGCCGGTGCCGACCTTCCGGCTCTGGCGGCGGATGAAGCTGTGGGAGCTGCGCTCGTACGACGAGGTCGTGCGGCTGGAGCAGAACCGGCTGGTCTACCGGGCGCAGCTGCGGTTCCGGTACGGGCGCGGGTGGCGCCGCTCGGCGCCGATCCAGGCGCTGCTGCCGCTCAAGCTGGCGAAGTACGGGGTGCCGCTCGACCCGACGGTGTTCGACCGGCTGGACGAGGAGGCGCGGACCGCGCGCGAGGCGAAGGAGGCGCTGGAGGCCCAGGCCGCCGAGGCCACGCGCGAGGTGCAGGAGGCGCGCGCCCTCGTCCCGGCCGCGGCGGTCGCTCCGGCCGTTGCTCCGGCCGGCCCGCAGGCGGGGCAGCAGGTCGCGGCGCCGGGCCCGGTGCCCGTCCAGGCCCAGGGGGCACAAGTGCCGGTCCAGCCGCAGGCCCAGCTCCACGCGCAGCCGCAGACTCAGGGCCAGCCCCAGCCGCAGGCCCAGCACCAGCCTCAACACCAGCCGCAGTCCGAGGCGGAGCCGACGCCCGCCGAGATGCTGGCCAAGCTGGCCAAGGCGCGGATCCGGGCGGCGCACGAGCCGGAGGGCGAGGTGCAGGCCCCGCCGCAGCCGCAGGAGGAGCTGAACGTCTGGACCGAGCGCGCCGTGCGGACCACCGGCCACTCGACCGACGCCGAGCCGAGCGGCCGGGTCCCCGGCCAGGCCTCGCCGTGGTTCAAGCCGCCGCGCCCGACCGAGCCGGAGGAGCCGCAGGAGCAGTCGGCGCCGGACGCGGCCGCCCCCGGGCAGGGCGGCGTGGTCGGCGGGAACGGGGAGCCGCCGTACGCCGGCTACCCGGAGGAGGAGTTCCCGGCGGAGCCGGAGTTCGAGGAAGCGTCGGACTACCCGGCGGAGCCGGAGTTCACCGAGCCCGCGCCGCGTCCGTTCGGGCCCGCGCCGCGCCCGGGCTCGCACCGGCTGGACCCGGAGCTCGCGTACCAGGCGCTGATGAGCTACCTCGACCGGCACGATGGCCAGCAGCCCGACGCGGAGCGCCTCGCGGACTGGCTGACCAGGGAGTTCGGGGTGAGCGGGAGCCGGTCCGACGGCTCGGTGCACCCGAAGGACGTCGACCGGATCTTCCCCGAGCTGCGGGACCGGTACGCCGCCTCCGGGCGGGACTGACCCCGGTCGGCGGCCGGGTCGGCCGGGTCGGCCGGTCCGTTCCGGCCGCGGCCCCGCGTCCGTCCACCGGCCGACCCACCGGCTGACTCGCTGGTCGACCCACCGGCCGACTCGCCGGTCGACGTCCCATTGACGGCCGTTGCGGCCCGGTCTACCTTCGCCTCAACAAACTGTTGAAGCGCTGGCCTGGCACGGGCCCCGCGCGCATGCCGGCGTGAGGAGTACGGATGTCGCAGGTCGAGGTGGGCGGTACCGGTCCGACGGGCGGGGCCGGATTCTCCACGGCCGCCCGGGCCGCCGTGGACGCGCTGCTGGCCCCGGTCGACGCCGACCTGGCCCGCCGGTACCCGGGCGACCCGGGCACCCGCCAGCCGGTCCACACCGTCTACGTGCCGGCCGACGCGTTCGCCGCCGACACCGTGCGGAGCTGGGGGCGGCAGGCCCTGGCGGCCTTCGACACCCACGCCGGCACCCCGGCCGAACTGGCCCGCGCGCTCGGCGTGCCGGACGGCGCGCTGCTCGCCGACGTGCACGCCCGGGTGCGGGCCAAGCTGGAGCGCGAGCCGGTCGAGGACCTGCGGATCGACTTCGAGGACGGCTACGGCCCGCGACCGGACGCCGAGGAGGACGCGGCCGCCGTCCGGGCCGCCGGACTGGTCGCCGCCGCGGTGGCCGACGGCAGCGCGCCGCCGTACGTCGGCATCCGGATCAAGTGCCTGGAGGCCGCCGTCCGGGACCGGGGCATCCGCACCCTGGAACTCTTCCTCGCCACCCTGCTGGCCCGCGGCGGCCCCGGCGGGCTGCCCGCCGGACTGGTGCTCACCCTGCCCAAGGTGACCTATGCCGAGCAGGTCACCGCGCTGGTCCGGCTGCTGGCCGACTTCGAGCGCTCCGCCGGGCTCCCGGCCGGCCGGCTCGGCTTCGAGATCCAGATCGAGACCACCCAGGCGATCCTCGGGCCGGACGGCCGGGCCACCGTCGCCCGGATGATCGAGGCGGCCGAGGGCCGGGCCACCGGTCTGCACTACGGCACCTTCGACTACAGCGCCGCCTGCGGGGTCGGCGCCGCCTACCAGAGCATGGACCACCCGGTCGCCGACCACGCCAAGGCGGTGATGCAGGTGGCCGCCGCCGGGACCGGGGTCCGGCTCTCCGACGGGTCGACCAACGTGATCCCGACGGGCGGCACCGCCCGGGTCCACGCGGCCTGGAAGCTCCACCACGACCTGGTCCGCCGTTCGCTGGCCCGCGCCTACTACCAGGGCTGGGACATGCACCCGGCCCACCTGCCGACCCGCTACGTCGCCGTCTACTCCTTCTACCGGGAGGGACTGGCCGCCGCTGCCGCCCGGCTGTCCGCGTACGTGGCCAAGGCCGGCGGGGACGTCATGGACGAGCCCGCCACCGCCCGGGCGCTCAGCGGCTACCTGCTGCGCGGGCTGGACTGCGGCGCCGTCGATCTCGCCGAGGTGACCGGAGCGACCGGCCTCGACCGGGCCCGGCTGGACGCGCTCGCCGGGCGCTGAACGGGACGCCGGGAGGCCCGGAAGGGGACGACGGGCGGGCGTTGATCGGGGGTTAGGCTGGCGGTGCGGTCCCCGGGCGAGCCTGTCGTCCGGCGCGGACCGCCCGCCAGCCGCTCGTCGTCGTCCGGGAGAACCGCCGCGCCATGTCCGCCACACCGGAGCCGACCCCCCGGCAGTACCTGACCATCCGGGCCGCGGCCACGCACGAGATCGAGATCAAGAAGTCCCGGTTCATCTGCCACCTCGCCCGGGTCGCCGACGAGGAGGAGGCCCAGGCCTTCATCGTGGGGATCCGCAAGCAGTACTGGGACGCCCGGCACAACTGCACCGCCTTCGTGGTCGGCGACGAGCAGCGCCGCGAGCGCTCCAGCGACGACGGCGAGCCCGGCGGGACGGCCGGCGTCCCGATGCTGGAGGTGCTGCGCCGGCGCGGGGTGACCGACACGGTGGCGGTGGTGACCCGGTACTTCGGCGGGATCAAGCTCGGCGCGGGCGGTCTGGTGCGGGCGTACGGGAGCGCCGTGTCCGAGGCCTTGGACGAGGTCGGGCTGCTGGAACGGCACCCGGTGGCGCTGCTGGCGGTGACGGCGGACCACACCCGGGCCGGTCGGGTGGAGAACGACCTGCGGGCGGCCGGCTACGCGGTGAGCGACCTGGCGTACGAGGCGGCCGGGGTGCGGATCGAGGTCGGGGTGCCGGCGCCGGAGGTGGCGGCGTTCCACACCTGGCTGGCCGAGGCGACCGGCGGGACGGCGGTCGCCGTGGCGGCGGGCCGGACGTACGTCGAGGTGCCGGTCTGAGCGGTGCCGGTCCGAGCGGTCGCCGCGCGGCCGTGGGGGACGGCACCGGGGGCGTACGGGTGTGCCGGTTCAGGACAGCTTTTCGGCCAGATCCCGGCCGGCCGGTTTCGGGGCCGACGGGCCCTGCCTAGCCTGGTCGGATCCGTCGACCTGGGAGCCGAGACCGATGCCCGTCGTCCAGACCATCACCCTGGCTCCGGGGGAGAACACCGGCTGGCACTACCACCCGGGCCGGGTCGACGTCGTGGTGCTCTCCGGCACGCTCACCCGGACCCTGCACGACGGCCGGGTCGAGGTCAGCCGGGCCGGGGACTCGCTGGTGGAGCACGCCGGTCCGACGTACGTCCACGTGGGCCACAACCACGGATCCGTCCCGGTGGTGCTGGTCGCCAGTTACCAGGCGCCGGAGGGCTGCCCGCTCGCGGTGCCCGTCCCGGTGCCGGCCTGGAGCCGCAGCGGCGCCGAGCGCGCCGGCCACTGACGGGCACCGACGGCCGCTGACCGGCACCGACCCGCATCGGCGGCGGACGAGCGCCGGGCCCGGACGGCGGAAGCAGATCCGGCCCGCTCGCGGTAGGCGGCTTGAGCAGATTCACCCGAACGTATTGACGTGGCCCGGAGTTGGAACTTCCGCTCCGGGCCATGGCGTTTCCTGGGCACAGGATCCGGCGAACCGGACCAAAGACCCATCGATGGAGGACACGGGACCCCACCACCGCACCACGGAGGTACGCGCATGACCTCGGACCGCTCCTCGTCGTCGCCCGCCCGCGCCGGTCTCCCCGGCCCCGGAAGCCCCGCGACGCCCTACCGGATGACCGTCAGCACCGCTCTCCCGCACACCGACGCGCTCGCCCTGGCCGATCAGCACCTCGCGGCCTGGCTGAAACGGGAGGGGTACGAAGAACCCCCGCCCCCTCCCTCCTCGCTCTCACCTTCCGCACCCTCATCCCCCTCACCCTCGGCCGAGCCCTCGGGCGAACGGCTGCGGCTCGGCGACCGCGTGCTGTTCGACCGCGACGGCGGCCCGCTCCCCGGCGGCGGCCGCTACGACCGCCGTCGGCTGCGCACCCCGGCCCCGCACGGGGCGAGCCGGCTCGCCCTGACCGTGGCGACCGGGCCCGCCGGCCCGACCTGGGTCCGGCTGGAGGCCGACACCCACACCGCCGGCGGCGTGCGGACGCCCTGCCGGGTGCCGGTGCCCGAGGTGGCCCGCACCCTGCTGCCGCTGTTGGACGCCCTGGACGGACCGGCCGCGGTGCAGGCGCTGCCCCGGGTGCTCACCGCCGCCGGGGTCGACCGCCTGATCGACGAACTCTGCGACCCCGACCGCCGGCTGCCCGTCGTGGTGGCCAGCGTCCCGGCCGGTCAGGACACCGACCGCTGGCTGGCGGACGTGGTCGGCCCGCTCTGCGAGCACCTGCCCGGACTGGCCAGCCTGTACGTCCTGGACGCGGCCGCCCGGACCGGGTTCAACGTCGCACTGGAGTACCACGCCGTCTACGGCGGGGCGGTCCGCACCTACCTGCCCGGGGTCGACCCGGCCTCGCGGCGGGACGGCGGCCGCCACCCGGTCCTGGCGCGGCCCCGGATCGAGGAGGACCTCCGGCGCGCGGCCGCCCTGCTGGCCCGCGAGCCGCGCCGGCTCGCGGCCGGACTGCCGCTGCCGCCCGTGCTGGCCGCCGTCCCGGAACCGCGGGTGCCCGCCTCGGGCCGGGCGCCCGCGTCGGATCGGGTACCCGCGCGGCCTCCGGCGGTGGACGGCCGACCGGCCGCGGCCGACCGGACCGGGTACGCGACCGGGACCGAGGGCGTCGCGCACGTCCGGGAGGAACGGCCGGGCCCCGCCCGGCGGCGGGACCGGGCCGAGGAACCGCGGCGGATCCGGCACAACCTGCGCCGGGAACGCCGACGGGACCGCCGCCGCGACCGACGGGTGCCGACGGGGCTCCCGGCCGGCGCCGGTCAGGGGTGCGGCTCCTACGGCCGGCTCTGCACCGCGCCGGGCGGCGTGATCACACCGTCCGCGGCTCCGGGGGCCGCCCCGACGGCCTGGCCCGCGCCGGTCCACGGGCGGCGGTCCGGGCGGGACGTGCCCGGTGCCCCCGCCGCCCCCGTCAGCTTCACCGAGCTGATGGCCCGGCTGGGCGAGTTCCCGCTGCTCACCTTCACCGGCGACCAGAAGGCCGCGCTCGCCCTCGACGAGCTGCGCTGCGCCGGCGGCGGGTGGGCCCGGCTCACCTGGGACGGCCTGACGGCGCTGCAGGAGTACGCCGAGGCGGCCGTCCGCGGCCGGGCGGGCGGCGACTTCAAACAGTGGTGCGAGCGGACCCCGGCCGGCTGCCACCGCTTCCCGCCCCGCAAGGCGGTGCGCGGCGAGTCCCGGACGGTGTTCAGCCACGCCAAGTGGAGACGCGAGCGGATGCTGCCGGTGCCGGAGTGCGTGGACGCGTCCCGACGCGCGTTCATGGGCGCGCACCTGCGGATCGGCGGTGGCCGTACCGCGCCCCGGCTGCACTACCTCGACGACTGCTCGGGCAGTGGCCGGATCTATGTCGGCTACATCGGACTGCACCTGACCAACACTCGGACCAACTGAGAGGCTTGGCTGACCGGTGCGCCCGTTCGGTGGACAATGTCCGGCAGGGGCGGATCTCGGGGTCGCCGGGCGCCCCGGACCGGCGCCGGACGAGCATGGGGGAACGACCACCGATGCAGTACTCAGCAGACGGCCAGTCCGACGGCGCTGTCACGGCCCCCCAGGCGGTCCCCCGACCGGCCTCCCGACCGGCCTCCCGACCGGATCCTCAGCCGGACGCCCGCCCGGATCCCCAGCCGGTTCCCCAGTCGGCGCCGCAGCCGGGCTTCCTCGCCTCGGTCTTCCGTGACCTCGGGGTCGACGAGCCGGACGGGGACGGCGGCCCGCCCGGCCGCGGCTCCGGTACCGCGGACAGCGCCCCGGACGGGTCGTCACCCGCCGACCCGTCCGGCGTGGGCGACGACGAGGCCGTCGCCGCCCACGCCCGGGCCGCCGCGCTGACCCACCACCGCACGCTCACCGTCCGGGCCGAGCACGAGCGGCTGGCCGAGCTGCTCCGGCGGGCCGCGCTGCCCGTCTCGGCCATGGACTTCGAGAGCCAGCTGCGCCGCTACGAGCCGCGCCCCTACCAGGCCGACGGCGCGGCGGCCGGGCCCGGCGAGGACGACCCGGAGCCGCGCTGGGGGGACTACGCGCCCGCCGAGCCGCCGACCGCCGACCCCGACGAGGCCCCGTCCCGCCGGCTGCTGGACTCCGACTACCAGCGGAAGCTGGCCGAGGCCCGGCTGGCCCACCAGCGCGACCTACGCACGTGGCGCACCCGGCAGGCCGAGGCCGGCAGCCCCGCCGCCGACGCCTCCCGGCGCGCCCACGACGAGGCCGAACAGGCCCGGGCACGCGCGGTGCGCGAGTACAACGAGTCCCTGGAGGAGTGCCGCCGGGCGTACCGGCAGGCCGAGCCGGCCGCCGTCGAGTCGCTGCTGGAACGGGCGCTCGCCGCCGCCGAGACCGCCACCCAGGACCTGCCGGCGCCCTGCCGTGCCGTCTACCGGCCGCTCACCCGCACCGCCGTGCTCGACCTCGACCTGCCCGCCCTCGACGTGGTGCCCTCGCTGACCGGCTACCGGCTCGGCCCGGACGGCGAGATCCTGCCGGTGCCGCGTCCGCCCGCCGACCGGGCCGCGGACTACCTTCGGCTGGTCGCCCGGCTGGCGCTGCGCGCCCTGCAGGCCGCCGACGCCGTCGACACCGACGAGATCCTGGCCGGCGTCGTCCTCAACGGCTGGCTGCGCGAGTCCGGCCGGGCCGAGCCGCTCTGCCTGCTGAGCGTGGACGCCGACCGGGACGCGCTGGCCCGCACCAGGCTGCTGCCGCCCGCCGATCCGGACGAGCAGCCGGACGGCGAGGGCGTCTACGCGGACGCCGAGCAGGACGAGGCGCTGGTCCGGCTGCGCCAGCTGGGCGCGGCGGTCACTCCCGACCCGTACGCGCGGGCGGGCGTCGAGCCGGCCGCGCAGGCGGCGGCCGCCGTCCCGGCAGCGCCGGACCTCTCGGCGAACGAGTTCGCCCAGCTGGTCCGCGACCTGCTCACCCGGGGCGGGCTGGCCCAGTGGAGCGTGCGGCTGCGCGGCCCGGCCGGGCTGGTGGCCACCGGTGAGGGGCCGAGCGGCAGCGCGCTGCCCGGCCGCTGGGTGGTCTGGGCCTCGCGGGGCGCGGGCCCGGTGCAGGAGGAGGAGATCCGGACGCTGGCGGAGGCGGTCCGGGAGGAATCCGCCGAGCGCGGGCTGCGGCTGACCACCGGCAGCTTCAGCGACGGCGCGCTCGACCTCACCGGCGAGGACGGGCACCGGCACATCCATCTGGTCGACGGTGACGGCGTCCGGGAGCTGGCCCGCACCCACCTCGGTCTGCCGCTCGCCGCCGGACGCTGAGCGGAAGCAGCGGTAACAGCGGCCGGGTGGGCGCGGGCCCGGCCGGTGATCCAGTACGGTTGTCGGCCCGGAGCGTGCGGACCGCCCGCCCGGTACGGCGGAACGGGCGCCGGCGGCTCACCCTGACGGCCCGTCCGGCGGGCGCCGTCCGGTGCGCCGCGTGAGGCTGGGGCCACGGCCGCCCGGCAGCGGTCGGCGGTGGGCGGTCGGCGGTCGGCCCGGGAACGGGCGGGACACGGGGGAGACGAGTTGGACAGACGGTCCGTCACGGTGGAGGAGCGGTGACCGCGGTCCTGGTCGCGGCCGGGGCGTTCCTGATGACGCTGATCGGCGGCTGGGTCGCCCAGCGCACCGGGGACCGCCGCCATCTGGTGCTCGGCTTCGCGGCCGGGCTGATGCTCGGGGTGGTCGCCTTCGACCTGCTCCCCGAGGCGCTGCACCAGGCACCCGGGGAGATCCACGGGGTGCCGCAGGCCCTGCTGATGTTCGCGGCCGGGTTCCTGGCCATCCACATCGTCGAACGCGCGGTCGCCATCCACCGCAGCCACGAGGACGAGTACGCCGAGCACACCCACGGCCAGCGGTCCGCGCAGGGCCACGCGCACGCCCACGCCCACGCGCACGGCAGCGGCAACGGGCACGGTCACGCGCACGGCCAACGCGGCGTCAACGGCCACCAGGGCGTCGGGCTGACGGCCGCCTTCGCCCTGGTCGGCCACAGCGTCATGGACGGCTTCGCGATCGGCGCGGCCTTCCAGGCGGGCACCACGGTCGGCACGGTGGTGGCGATCGCCGTCGTCGCGCACGACTTCGCCGACGGGTTCAACACCTACACGATCACCCGGCTGTACGGGAACAACCGGCGGCGCGCGCTCGCCCTGCTGGCGGCGGACGCGCTCGCGCCCGTCACCGGCGCCGCGATCACCCTGCTGTTCACCATCTCCGAGCACCTGCTCGGCCTCTACCTGGGGTTCTTCGCCGGCTTCCTGCTCTATCTGGCGACCTCCGACATCCTCCCCGAGGCGCACAGCCCGCACCCCTCGCGCACCACGCTGCTCTGCACCCTCGGCGGGGTGGGCTTCATGTGGCTGGTGATCGGCTTCGCCGGCTGACGGCCGGACACTCCTTCGACGATCCGGGCGGCCGGCCCTCCGGGCGGCCGGTGGTCAGCGCTGCAGGGCCGCCCACCGGGTCCGCATCGTCGCCAGCGCCTCGGTGATCGCCGGCCGTCGCGAGGCCTGGGAGCGCCAGAGCGCGAACACCCGCCGGGTCGGCTCCGGCACCACCGGCCGGACGGCCACCCCCGGCGGCAGCGCGCCCCGGCCCAGCCGGGGCACCAGACCGACGCCCAGCCCCGCCGCGATCAGCGCGATCTGGGTCTCGAACTCGCCGACCTGGTAGCACACGTCCGGCTCCTCGCCGGCCTCGCGCAGCGTCCGGACCAGCCAGTCGTGGCAGATGTTGCCCGGCGGCACGCTGATCCAGCGCTGTCCGAGGAGCCGCCCGACCGGCACCACCGCCAGCCCGGTCAGCGGGTGGTCCTCCGGCAGCAGCAGGTCCACCGGGTCCGCCCCGAGGTCCAGCCGGGACAGGCCCTCCTGCACCGGCAGCGGCACCGTCGGCCAGTCCTGCACCAGCGCCAGGTCGACCTCGCCGCGGGCCACCAACTCGGCCGCCGGGTACGGGTCGCTCTCCAGCAGCCGCACGTCCAGGTCCGGGCAGCGTTCGCGCAGGTCGGCCAGGACGCCCGGCATCAGCCCGCGCGCCCCGGTCGCGAACGCGGCCACCAGCAGCCGTCCGACCGCCTGGCCGCGCTGCTCCTCCAGCCGCACCTCGGCCCGTTCCACCAGCCCCAGCACCGCCTGCGCGGTGGCGGCCAGTTCGCGCGCCGCGTCGGTCAGCACCACGCCGCGGCCCTGCCGCTCCAGCAGTACCGTCCGGGTCTCCCGCTCCAGTTTGGCGACCTGCTGGGAGATCGCGGACGGGGTGAAGCCGAGGGCGGCCGCCGCCCCGCCGACCGAGCCGTGCACGGCCACCGCGTGCAGCGCCCGCAGGCGCCCGAGATCCATCATGCAGCAATGCTAAACCGTGGCCTTCAGTATTCATCGCTGGTGCTACACGGTCGTCGGCGGCCATCCTCGTTCCCATGAGCACCTCCCCGCAGGCCGCCCCGGGCGGCGCCGCCATGCGTCCGCGCCACATCGCCCTGGCCGTCCTGGTGGCCGCCGTCTGGGGCCTCAACTTCGTCCTCATCCACGTCGGCCTGGAGAACTTCCCGCCGCTGCTGTTCTGCGCCCTGCGGTTCGCGGTGGTCGCCGTCCCGGCGGTCTTCCTGGTCGGCCCGCCGAAGGTCGCCTGGCGCTGGGTGCTCGGGGTCGGCCTGGTGCTCGGCGTGGTCAAGTTCGGCCTGCTCTTCCTCGGCATGCACGCCGGGATGCCGGCCGGCCTCTCCTCCCTGGTGCTCCAGGGGCAGGCCGTCTTCACCGCGCTGTTCGCCACCGTCCTGCTGGGCGAGCGGCCCGGCGGGCAGCGGCTGGTCGGCCTGGCCGTCGCCTTCGCCGGGATCGGGCTGAGCGCGGTCGACCGCGGGCTCGGCGGACCGCTCGGCGCGTTCGCCCTGGTCGTCCTCGCCGCGGCCGCCTGGGGGCTGTCCAACGTGCTGACCCGCAAGGCCGCCCCGCCGGACGCGCTGCGCTGGATGGTCTGGGTCAGCGCCGTGCCGCCGCTGCCGCTGCTCGGCCTCTCCCTGCTGGTCGAGGGACCGGCGGCCGACCTGCGCGCGCTGCGCGAGATCACCCCGGCCGGGATCGGCGCGATCGGCTACGTCGGGCTGGTCTCCACCCTGTTCGGCTTCGTCGCCTGGAGCTACCTGCTGCGCAACTACGACGCCACCGCCGTCGCGCCCTACTCGCTGCTGGTGCCGGTGTTCGGGATGTCCTCGGCCTGGCTGCTGCTCGGCGAGTCGGTCGGCCCGGCGGCCGCCGTCGCCGCGCTGCTGGTGATCGTCGGGATCGGGATCACCGCGCTGCGCCCGGGGGCGCTGTCCGGCGCGGCGGCGCGGCGGCCGCGGTGGTGGCCGCGTACGCGGCTTCGGCGGTCCGCAGCGCTCGCAGCAGCGCGTCCTGCTCGCCGGGGCTGACCGGGCCGAAGTACTCCAGCGCGACCTCGTGCCGGACCTGGCCGATCCGCTCCACCGCCGAGCGGCCGGCCGCGGTCAGCAGGATCCGCACCGCGCGGCGGTCGGCCGGGTCCGGGGAGCGCTCGACCAGGCCGGCCTCCTCCAGGGCGTCGACCACGGTGGTGGCCGAGCGCGGGGCGATGTGCAGCCGGTCGGCCAGGTCGCTCAGCCGCATCGCCCGGTCCGGGAGCTCGCAGCCGGGCGCGTGCGCGAGGGTGCGCAGGGCGCGGCCCTGGCCGGGGGTGATGCCGTACGGCTCCAGCCGCTCGCTGGTGCGGCGGCGGATCCGCTTGATCGCCCGGGTCATCGCGTCGGCCAGCTCGGCGGCGGTGTCCGGAGCGCCGGTGTCCACGGCGCCGGTGTCCACGGCACTGATGTCCACAGCGCTGGTGTCCGGGGCGGCGCCGTCCGGCGTGATGGTCATGGGCGGCTCTCCTCGGCAGGTGTTCGCCCCAGGGTATCGGCCGTCCACCTGGGCGGGAGGGGGCCGGGAGCGGGCGGCCGAAATATGTTGAGTATGGCTCAGTATCTGGGTTAGCGTAGACCTGAGTGAGGGCACCCTAAGTTCCCTCCCGGACCCTGGAGGACCAGTGCCCCGCTCCGAAGCCCGCGTCGCCACCGACCGCTCCGCCCGCTACGCCAAGCAGCTCGCCGCCCACATGGGGCGCAAGATCCAGGCCGACTGGTCCGAGGAGACCGGCCACGGCACCCTCGTCTTCAGCCACGGCACCGCCACCCTGGAGGCCACCCCCGACGCGCTGCTGCTCGCGGTCGAGGGCGAGACCGAGAACCTCCCCGGCCTGGAGGACGTCGTCGGCCGCCACCTCGTCCGCTTCGGCGCCCGCGACGAGCTCGTGGTCGCCTGGCAGCGCGACAACGGCGAGGCCGGCCACGTCCACCGCAACGACGAGGAGCCGGCCGAGGGCTGACGGTCCGTCCCGGCCGGCTAGTGGTCGGGCGGGCCCGGATGGCGGGTGAGCGGCCACCGGGCCAGCGCCCGGAGCACCAGGGCGCCCAGGCACCAGCTGGCCACCACATCCAGCAGCCAGTGGTAGTCGCTCCAGATGAGCCCGAACCCGACGCCCAGCGCCGACAGGGCCGCCCCGGCCGCGAGCACCCGCCGCGCCCGGGGGCCGGCCGTCCGGGCCAGCAGCAGCGCCGCCACCCCGTACGCCAGCGTCGCGGTCGCGGTGTGGCCGGACGGGTACCAGCCCCACTGGTCCGCCGCGAGCGGTTCCCCGAGTGGGCCCGGTCGCGCGAACCAGGCCTTCGCCGGCACCACCAGCAGCGGGATCAGCCCGGCGGTCAGCACCGCCACCGGCACCGGCAGCCACCAGC
Source organism: Kitasatospora sp. NPDC093806 (assembly GCF_040683335.1). NCBI lineage: Bacteria > Bacillati > Actinomycetota > Actinomycetes > Kitasatosporales > Streptomycetaceae > Kitasatospora > Kitasatospora sp. NPDC093806. The sequence goes on along the minus strand of NZ_JBFBDO010000092.1, from coordinate 18,406 downwards.
GCGCGAACCCCGCCCGGAACTCCCGCCCCGCCGCCACCGCCCCGGCCAGGAGCAGCACCGGCACCGCCACCCCGCTCCCGCCCAGGTCGGCGAGCGCCTCGCCGACCCGGTTCAGCAGGGTGCTGTGCAGCCCGTACCTGAGTTCGTGGACGCCGTGCCGGGTCCAGCGGTCCAGGCCCAGTACCGGGCCGTCCACCGCGACCTGCCAGGACACCAGCAGCAGGACCGCCCCGAGCAGCACCGGCACCGCCGGGTGGCCCAGGGCGGCCGGGCGGCCCAGGACGCGGGACAGCCGCCCCGGAGCAGGGGGGAGAGCTCCGGGGCGGCCTTGATGATCGCCGTTCCGTGCGCCCCGGGGGGTGTGGGTCGGACGGTCGGTCGATCGGCTTTCGATGTCCGCCGCCCCGTGCGGGACGGCCTGGTTGTCCTCGCGGTCGACGCGCGGGACCGTTCCTGGGGACGGTGCCGCGGACGGCTCCGCCAATGGCTGAGGCTCGCTGTCCATCTGTGATGACACTACGTCAAGGTCCGTTCGGGGCCGAGGTGCTTCAGCGATTCCGCACACCATCTTCACCGTCCGCGCCCGGGCCGTCACACCGCGTCCGAACCGAACGGCCCGTGGGGACGGGTGTCCCCACGGGCCGTTCAGCGCTGTCCGGACATCCCTCCGGCGGGTCTTCGGTGCGCGGTCGCGCGGTTCGGGTGCCTCAGGCGCCTCAGATGGCGGCGAACGCGCCCTCGAGGATGTCCAGACCCTCGTTCAGCAGGTGCTCCGGCATGACCAGCGGCGGCAGGAAGCGCAGCACGTTGCCGTAGGTGCCGGCGGTCAGCACGACCAGGCCCTCGGCGTGGCAGGCCTTGGCGAGCGCGCCGGCGGCCTCCGCGTTCGGCTCCTTGCCGCCCGGCTTCACCAGCTCGACGGCGATCATCGCGCCGCGGCCGCGGACCTCGCCGATGACCTCGAACTTCTCCTGCATCGCCCGCAGGCGGCCCAGCATGATCTCGCCGATCCGCTGCGCCTTGCCGTTGAGGTCCTGCTCCTTCATGGTCTCGATGGCGCCCAGGGCGGCCGCGCAGGCCACCGGGTTGCCGCCGTAGGTGCCGCCCAGGCCGCCCGCGTGCGCGGCGTCCATGATCTCGGCGCGACCGGTCACCGCGGCCAGCGGCAGACCGCCGGCGATGCCCTTCGCGGTGGTGATCAGGTCCGGGACGATGCCCTCGTCGTCACAGGCGAACCACTGGCCGGTGCGGCAGAAGCCGGTCTGGATCTCGTCCGCGACGAACACGATGCCGTTGGCCTTCGCGTACTCCACGATCGCCGGCAGGAAGCCCTTGGCCGGCTCGATGAAGCCGCCCTCGCCCTGGATCGGCTCGATGATGATCGCGGCGACGTTCTCCGCGCCGATCTGCTTGTTGATGATGTCGATCGCCTGCGCGGCGGCCTCGGCGGCGCAGTTCTCGGCACCGGTCAGCCAGCGGTACGGGTAGGCCACCGGCACCCGGTAGATCTCCGGGGCGAACGGACCGAAGCCCTGCTTGTACGGCATGTTCTTCGCCGTCAGGCCCATGGTCAGGTTGGTGCGGCCGTGGTAGCCGTGGTCGAACACCACGACGGCGGTGCGCTTGGTGTAGGCGCGGGCGATCTTCACCGCGTTCTCGACCGCCTCGGCGCCCGAGTTGAACAGCGCGGTGCGCTTGTCGTGGTCGCCCGGGGTCAGCTCGTTCAGCTGCTCGGCCACGGCGACGTAACCCTCGTAGGGGGTCACCATGAAGCAGGTGTGGGTGAAGGCGGCCAGCTGCTCGGACGCCTTGGCCACCACGGCCTCGGCGCTGTTGCCGACGTTGGTCACGGCGATGCCGGAGCCGAAGTCGATCAGCGAGTTGCCGTCCACGTCCTCCAGCACACCGCCGTTGGCACGGGACACGTACACCGGCAGGGTGGTGCCGACGCCGGCCGCCACCGCACCCAGCTTGCGGGCCTGCAGCTCCTGCGACTTCGGACCGGGGATCGCGGTGACCAGGCGGCGCTCCTGCGGGAGCGGCGTTGCGGCGCTCATGGGTTTCTCCAGACTTCTCGACTCGGTAGTTCGCAGGCTACGGGCGCCCTCCCCGGGCAGGCATGCGCCACTCGGTAGCACTGGGCCGACCGACTTGTCCGGCGCGGCCAGCACGGCTTGCACGACTACCGGCAGGCCCCGCTCCACTACATTGAGCGCGGGCGTGTCGCCGGGGCGGTGGCATGGGTATGGCGGCACCGACGACGGTCGGGCCGGCGGGCGAGGGAGCGGGGCCGTACATGGGACTGGACGGGGCACGGAACCACGGCGAGCGGACCACCGCCACCCCCCACACCCCCATGCCCCACCAACGCCCCCCCGCCCACCCCCCCTTCGACCTCCCCACCTGGGTCGCCGCCCCCCGCCCCGAAGCCGCCCCGGGCATCTTCCGCCAGGGCTACGCCCCCCTCGACCCCGACCGCGCCGAAGCGGCCAAGGTCCCGACCTGGCCGCTGCTCCTCCGCGCGGGGCTCAACGCGGTGGTGGGGTGGTTGGCGTACGTCTACGGCGTCGAGCTGGCCAAGTACGGGACGACGCTCATCGGTGTCCTGCCGACGCGCTCGGCGTTCGTCGCGGTCTCCGTCGTCCTGACCCTCAACGTGCTGGTCGCGGGCATCGTCATCAAGGTCTTCGGGCGGATGGGGCGGTGGCTGGAGGTGTGGCGGCGGTACGCGGCGCCGCTGCTGTCGCGGACGGTCACGGAGGAGGAGCCGGTCACCGAGGAGGAGGCGGCGGAGGCGGCGCGGCACCGGGACCCGTGGACGGTGCTGCGGCAGGGCGGGGCCGCCGTCGCGGCCGGGCGGCTGGACGGCGAGGCGGTCGGGGACGTCGACTACGTGCGGATCCAGCGGGCCTGGGAGTCGGCGCAGGCGGACCCGGCGTTCCTGCCGGCCTTCGTCGAGCAGGTGGCGGCCCGGGGCGCGGCGGCGTTCGCGCACCCCTCGGAGGCGCGGGTGCTGCCGGGGCGGGCGGAGCGGCACGATCTGCTGCTGGGCCAGGTGCGGCTCGGCACCGCCCAGGACGTGCCGAAGAACCCGACGACCCACCGGACGGCCGGCTTCGCGCTGGATCCGGCGGTGCTGGGCACCTCGCTGCTGGCGGTGGGCCCGGCCGGGACGGGGAAGACGGCCCGGCTGGCGCGGCCGGTGGCCGAGGCGCTCTGCCTGCAGGCGCTGGCCGGTACCGCCTGCGCGGTGGTGATCGGGTCGGCGGACGCGGATCTGGGGCCGGACTCCTGGTACGACGTGGTGATCGCCCCGGGCGACGCGGCCTCCCGATACGGGCTGGACCTGTACGGGGCGGCGCAGGATCCGGACGAGGCGGCGGCCCGGCTGGCCGAGGCGCTGCTGCCGGACGAGCTGACGGCGCGCGCCGAGTCGGCCCGGACGGCGCTGCAGCAGACGGTCGGACCGTTCCACGCCGCGTTCGCCCGCTATCCGGGGGTGCGGGAGCTGCGGGCGCTGCTCGGCGGTGAGCCGGAGGCGCTGGAGACGCTGGTGAAGGGGCTGCGCGCGGCGGGCCGGCTGGGGTCGTACGAGCGGGACCTGGAGCACCGGGAGCGCCAGCGCGAGCGGGCGGACGATCCGGGGGCGCTGCTGGCGGACCGGCTGGCGCTGCTGGACCGGCCGGCCTTCGAGGGGGCGTTCGCGACCGACGGCGCGGGCCGGCCGCCGTTCGCGATGCGGGTGCTGGACCATCCGCTGCGGGTGCGGGTGAAGCTGCCGGAGCGCAGTCACCCGGAGGCGGCGCGGATGCTGTCGCGGCTGCTGGTGGGCCAGTTCGTGCAGGCGGCGGGGGCCCGGCAGGACCGGTCGCTGTTCGCGGGTCTGGTGGTGGACGACGCCTCGGCGGCGTTGGACGCCGGCATCGTGCGCGGGGTGCAGCGGCTGCGCGGGGCGCACGCCGGGGTGGTGCTGCTGCTGCGGACGCTGGTGGACCTGCCGGAGGCGCTGCGGGCGCCGCTGTTCGGGGCGGTGGGCTGCCGGGCGGCGTTCCCGGGCATCGCGCCGTGGGACGGGCGGCTGTTCTCGGAGGCCTGGGGCACGCACGTGGTCCGGGAGACGGCGGTGACGCTCGCCCCGGACACCTCGGGTGGGATGGTGCGGCGGGTGGGGCGGGTGGGGCGGAAGGCGTTGTCGGGGACGACGGCGCAGACGGAGTCGGTGACCACGCGGGAGGTGGAGCGGTTGCGGTGGTCGCCGTCGGATCTGGCGCACGCGCTGCCGACGGGGCACGCGGTGGTGTCGTTGACGGCGGTGTCGGGGGAGCAGGTGCCGCCGTTGTTGGTGGACCTCAGGGGCTGAGCGCGGGGGTGAAGCTCGCCTTCGAGGTGGATTCGGCAGTGCGGGTTGTCCGGGGCGTCCATAATGAGAGGAGGGATTCCCCCAGAACCCCCAGCCCTTTTCTCGCCCGGCCGCAATGGCGCGGTCGGGTCGCTCCCTCGAAGGTGCCATGCCCCCCACACTTGCCTCCGTCGTCCGCAACACCTCGCTCCATCTGACGGTCCTCGCCGGTGCGGACCATCTGGAGCGGCCGGTCCGCTGGGTGCACACCAGCGAGCTGGACGACCCGACGCCGTTCCTGGAGGGTGGCGAGCTGCTGCTCACCACCGGGATCAAGCTGGGCCGGACCGCCGCGCAGTTGCAGGCGTACGTGCACCGGCTGGCCGACGCGGGGGTGGTCGGGCTGGGGCTCGGGGTGGGGTTGTCGCACACCGAGGTGCCGCAGCCGCTGGTGGAGGCGGCGGCGCAGCGCGGGCTGCCGTTGCTGCGGGTGCCGGAGCCGACGCCGTTCATCGCGATCAGCAAGGCGGTGTCGGCGGCGCTGGCGGCCGAGCAGTACGAGGCGGTGACGACCAGCTTCGAGGCGCAGGAGGAGCTGACCCGGGCCGCGCTGGGCAAGGACGGCACCACGGCGGTGGTGCGGCGGCTGGCGGCCCGGCTGGGTGGCTGGGCGGCGCTGTACGACGGGTCGGGCGCGCTGTCGGTGGTGGCGCCGGACTGGGCGGCGCGGCGGGCCGGGCGGCTGGCGGCGGAGGTGGACCGGCTGCGGCGGCGTCCGGCGCCGTCGAGCGCCGCGCTGCAGGGGCGGTCGCCGGGGATAGACACGGCGGACGAGGACTACGTGGTGGTCCAGTCGCTGGGGGCGGACCGGCGGGCGCGCGGGTTCCTGGCGGTGGGGACCGAGGACCGGATCACGCCGACCGAGCGGTACGTGCTGAACGCGGCGGTGGCCCTGCTGACGCTGACCCTGGAGCGGTCGCGGGAGCTGCGGCAGGCCGAGGAGCGGATGGGCGCGGCGCTGCTGCGGATGGTGCTGGCCGGGGAGGTGGCGACGGCGCGGCAGGTGGCGGCGGGGCTGTTCGGCGGGTTGCCGGAGGGGACGGTCCGGGTGCTGGTGGCCGGGGCGGGCCAGGGGGTGGACTCCGCGGAGTCGCTGGGCGAGCTGGGCGACCGGGCCGAGCAGGCCGGGGCGCGGGTCGGCGAGAAGCTGCTGGTGGCGCGGGAGGAGGGCGCGCACGGGCCGCGGTTGATGGTGCTGGCGCTGGACAACGGCGCGGTGCACCGGGCGTGCCTGGGCGCGGTGGAGGAGCACGAGGGGTTGTCGCTGGGCGTGTCGGCGCCGGCCGCGTTGGAGGACGCGGGGACGGCGCACGCGCAGGCGGAGCGGGCGCTGGCGGTGGCGCTGCGGGGCGGGCGGCGTTCGGTGGACCACGAGGAGGTCGGCGCGGGGTCGCTGCTGCCGCTGCTCGGGGAGGACGCGGTGACGGCGTTCGCGGAGGGGCTGCTGCGGCCGTTGCGGGAGCACGACCGGACGGCGCGCGGGGACCTGGTGGCCTCGCTGCGGGCGTGGCTGTCGCGGCACGGGCAGTGGGACGCGGCGGCGGCCGATCTGGGGGTGCACCGGCACACCCTGCGGTACCGGATGCGGCGGGTGGAGGAGCTGCTGGGGCGGTCGCTGGACGACACGGACGTTCGGATGGAGCTCTGGCTGGCGCTGCGCTCCGGCGAGGAGTAGGCGGGGAGCAGGGGAGCAGGGGAGCAGGGGAGCAGGGGAGCAGGCGAGGAGTGGCCGAGGGCGAACCGGCCCCGGCTGGACGCGGTGGAGTGGCGGTGGGGGCGAACGCTACTCCGTGTCCAATCCTGTCGGCGCGTCGCCCGTCCTACCCTCGATTCCGGCGCCACGTCCGTGGGGCCGTGAGGACGACGAGGAGAGGGCCGGTACCACGGTGACCACCACGTACGATTTCTGGCTGGCCGGCCGCCGGGCGAGCGGCGACGCCGACTTCGAGGTGCACAACAGCTGGGACGGCCGTCTGGTCGGCAAGGTGAGCATCCCCACCGAGGCGCAGGTCGAGGAGGCCGTCGAGGCCGCCGTCGCCGCGCTGCCGGTGTTCGCCGCCACCCCGGCGCACGTCCGTTCCGCCGCCCTGGACCACGTGGCCCGGCGGCTGACCGAGCGCACCGAGGAGATCGCCCGGCTGATCACGGCCGAGAACGGCAAGCCGATCAAGTGGGCCCGCGGCGAGGTCGGCCGCGCCGTCTCGGTGTTCCGCTGGGCCGCCGAGGAGGCCCGCCGGACCAACGGCGAGACCATGCGGCTGGACACCGACCCGGGCGGCACGGGCCGTTTCGCGGTGGTGCGCCGCTTCCCGCGCGGTGTGGTGCTGGGCATCTCCCCGTTCAACTTCCCGCTGAACCTGGTGGCCCACAAGGTCGCCCCGGCGCTCGCGGTCGGTGCGCCGATCATCCTCAAGCCGGCTCCGTCGACCCCGCTGTCGGCGATGGTGCTGGGCGAGATCCTGGCCGAGACCGAGCTGCCGGCCGGTTCGTGGAGCGTCCTGCCGGTGCCGAACGACCGGATGCCGGCGCTGGTCCAGGACCCGCGTCTGCCGGTGATCTCCTTCACCGGTTCGGACAAGGTCGGCTACCAGATCATGGACTCGGTGCCGCGCAAGCACACCACCCTGGAGCTGGGCGGCAACGCGGCGGCCGTGGTGCTCGCCGACTGGTCCTCCGAGGCCGACCTGGACTGGGCGGCCACCCGGATCGCGATGTTCTCCAACTACCAGGGCGGCCAGTCCTGCATCTCGGTGCAGCGGGTGATCGCCGACGCGTCGGTGTACGACGCGCTGCTGGAGAAGGTCGTCGCCAAGGTCGCGGCGCAGGTCACCGGTGACCCGGACGACGACGCGACGGACGTCGGCCCGCTGGTCGACGAGAACGCCGCCAAGCGGGTCGAGGCCTGGGTGGACGACGCGGTCGCCAAGGGCGCGAAGCTGCTGATCGGCGGTACCCGCGAGGGTTCGACCTACGCCCCGACCGTGCTGGCCGACCTGCCGGCGGACGCGGTGCTGGCCAAGGCCGAGGTGTTCGGCCCGGTCATGTCGCTGCACAAGGTGGACGGCGTGGACGAGGCCTTCGCCGCCGTCAACGACTCGCCGTTCGGCCTGCAGGCCGGCGTCTTCACGCACGACCTGCAGACCGCCTTCCGCGCCCACCGGGAGCTGGAGGTCGGCGGTGTGATCATCGGCGACGCGCCGTCCTACCGCGCCGACCAGATGCCGTACGGCGGCGTCAAGGACTCCGGCGTCGGCCGTGAGGGCGTCAAGTACGCGATGGACGACTACACCGTCGAGAAGGTCCTGGTCCTCACCGGTCTGGACCTGTAGGACGCGCCGGACCGCCGGGGACGGCAGGTCCCCGGCGGAGCGGGCAGGGGCCCGGTCGCGGTTGATCCGCGGCCGGGCCCCTCCGCGTGCGGACGGCGTCCACGGGCAGGACACAATGGGCGCATGACTTCGCTCGCGCACCCGCAGCTGCGGTTCACCCCCGAGGTGAACGACCCCTCCGGCCCCCGCGAACTGGTGATCCTCGGGTCCACCGGCTCGATCGGCACCCAGGCCATCGACGTGGTGCTCCGCAACCCTGACCGGTTCCGGGTGGTGGCCCTGTCGGCGGCCGGCGGCCGGGTGGAGCTGCTCGCCGAGCAGGCGCTCCGGCTGGGCGTGCACACGGTGGCGGTGGCCGATCCGGCCGCCGAGCCGGCGCTGCGCGCGGCGCTGGCCGCGAAGGCGGCGGGCCGTCCGCTGCCGGCCGTGCTGGCCGGTCCGGACGCGGCGACCGAGCTGGCGGCGATGGAGTGCCACTCGGTGCTGAACGGCATCACCGGGTCGATCGGCCTGCGGCCGACGCTGGCGGCGCTGTCGGCGGGCCGGGTGCTGGTGCTGGCCAACAAGGAGTCGCTGATCGTCGGCGGGCCGCTGGTGAAGGCGGTGGCGCGGCCGGGGCAGATCGTGCCGGTGGACTCCGAGCACGCCGCGCTGTTCCAGGCGCTGGCGGGCGGCACCCGGGCCGAGGTCCGCAAGCTGGTGGTGACCGCGAGCGGCGGCCCGTTCCGCAACCGCGGCCGGGCGGAGCTGGCGGGGGTCACCCCGTCGGACGCGCTGGCGCACCCGACCTGGGCGATGGGCCCGGTCGTCACGATCAACTCGGCCACCCTGGTGAACAAGGGCCTGGAGGTGATCGAGGCGCACCTGCTGTACGACGTGCCGTTCGACCGGATCGAGGTCGTGGTCCATCCGCAGTCGGTGGTCCACTCGATGGTGGAGTTCACGGACGGTTCGACGCTGGCGCAGGCGAGCCCGCCGGACATGCGGATGCCGATCGCGCTGGGCCTGGGCTGGCCGGACCGGGTGCCGGACGCGGCCCCGGGCTGCGACTGGACCAAGGCGGCGACCTGGGAGTTCTTCCCGCTGGACAACGAGGCCTTCCCGGCGGTCGAGCTGGCCCGTGAGGTCGGCACCCTGGGTGGCACGGCCCCGGCGGTCTTCAACGCCGCGAACGAGGAGTGCGTGGCGGCCTTCCTGGACGGCCGCCTCGCCTTCACCGGGATCGTGGACACTGTTGCGAAGGTCGTGGCGGAGCACGGCGTGCCGGCGGCGGGAACTTCGCTGACGGTGGAGGACGTCCTGCACGCGGAGGACTGGGCGCGCGCCCGGGCCCGCGAGCTGGCGGCCGGCTGACGGCTCCGAGCCGGACGGGTCCGTCCGGACGACCGGTACGACGACAGGATGAGCGGAGCGGCATGACGGAGGAGCAGCGGTGGCAACGGTGATGACGGTGGTCGGCATCCTGGTCTTCGTACTGGGACTGCTCTTCTCGATCGCCTGGCACGAGCTCGGCCACCTCTCCACGGCCAAGCTGTTCGGCATCCGGGTGCCGCAGTACATGGTCGGCTTCGGCCCGACGATCTGGTCGCGGAAGAAGGGCGAGACCGAGTACGGCCTCAAGGCGGTCCCGCTGGGCGGGTACATCCGGATGATCGGGATGTTCCCGCCCGGGGAGGACGGGCGGATCACCCAGCGCTCCACCTCGCCCTGGCGGTCGATGATCGAGGACGCCCGGGAGGCCTCCTACGAGGAGGTCAAGGAGGGCGACGAGACCCGCCTGTTCTACACGCGCAAGCCGTGGAAGCGCGTGATCGTGATGTTCGCCGGGCCGTTCATGAACCTGATCCTCTCCTTCGGGCTCTTCCTGACGGTGATGATGGGCTTCGGCGTCTCGATGGCGGTGCCGACCATCAAGACGGTGTCGGAGTGCATCGTCCAGGCCGGCCAGCCGACCGACCACTGCCCGGTGGACGCCCAGCCGGCCCCGGCCTTCCAGGCGGGTCTGAAGCCGGGCGACAAGGTGATCTCCTTCGACGGGGACCGGATCGGCGACTACGAGCAGCTCCAGGCGGACATCCGGAAGTCGGCCGGCAAGCGGGTGGACCTGGTGGTCGAGCGGGGCGGGCAGCGGCTCACCCTGACGCCCACCATCGCCGTCAACGACGTGCAGAAGTACGACGCCGACGGCCTGCCGGTGAAGGGCGAGACGGTGCGGGCCGGTTTCCTCGGCTTCACGCCGAGCAGCGGCGTGGTCCAGCTCGGCTTCGGGCAGTCGGTCGACCGGATGGTCGACATGGCGGAGAGCGGCGTGAAGTCGCTGGCCGCCCTGCCCGGCAAGATCCCGGGCCTGTGGCACTCGGTGGTGGACGGCGCCCCGCGCGAGGCGGACTCGCCGATCGGCATGGTCGGCGCGGCCCGGGTGAGCGGTGAGGTGTTCACCCTGGACATCCCGGGCAGCCAGCGGGTCGCGACCTTCGTGAACCTGCTCGCCGGGATCAACCTCTCGCTGTTCCTGTTCAACATGCTGCCGCTGCTGCCGCTGGACGGCGGCCACATCGCGGGCGCGGTCTGGGAGTCGGTCCGCCGGCGATTCGCACAGCTGTTCCGGCGGCCCGATCCCGGTCCGTTCGACGTGGCCCGGCTGATGCCGCTGGCGTACGTCGTGGCCAGTGTGTTCATCGGATTCACCCTGCTGGTGCTGGTCGCGGACCTGGTGAACCCGGTCAAGATCACCTAGCCCGCGGGGGCCGGTGGGTGCGCGGGCGCACGCCCGGGTGCCGTACCGTTGGAGCCCGGGCGCGCGAACGTCGGCGCGCCCGGGCTCCGTCGTCCCAACGACCGGGCCGACCACACCTCAACCCCGGGGAACCCTGCGCACATGACCGCGATCTCGCTCGGTATTCCGTCTCTGCCGCTCAAGCCGCTCGCCAAGCGCCGGGTCTCCCGCCAGATCATGGTCGGCAACGTGCCGGTCGGCGGCGACGCCCCGGTGTCGGTGCAGTCCATGACCACCACGGTGACCTCCGACATCAACGCCACCCTGCAGCAGATCGCGGAGCTCACCGCGTCCGGCTGCCAGATCGTGCGGGTCGCGGTCCCCTCCCAGGACGACGCGGACGCCCTGCCGATCATCGCGAAGAAGTCCCAGATCCCGGTGATCGCCGACATCCACTTCCAGCCGAAGTACGTCTTCGCCGCGATCGACGCCGGCTGTGCGGCCGTGCGCGTCAACCCCGGCAACATCAAGGCCTTCGACGACAAGGTCGGCGAGATCGCCAAGGCCGCCAAGGGCGCCGGCATCCCGATCCGGATCGGCGTCAACGCCGGCTCGCTCGACAAGCGCCTGCTGGAGAAGTACGGCCGGGCCACCCCCGAGGCGCTGGTCGAGTCCGCGCTCTGGGAGTGCTCGCTGTTCGAGGAGCACGACTTCCGCGACATCAAGATCTCGGTCAAGCACAACGACCCGGTCGTGATGATCAACGCCTACCGCCAGCTCGCCGCCGCCTGCGACTACCCGCTGCACCTCGGTGTCACCGAGGCCGGCCCCGCCTTCCAGGGCACCATCAAGTCCGCGGTCGCCTTCGGCGCGCTGCTCGCCGAGGGCATCGGCGACACCATCCGGGTCTCGCTCTCCGCCCCGCCGGCCGAGGAGATCAAGGTCGGTAACCAGATCCTGGAGTCGCTCGGCCTGCGCGAGCGCGGTCTGGAGATCGTCTCCTGCCCGTCCTGCGGCCGCGCCCAGGTCGACGTCTACAAGCTCGCCGAGGAGGTCACGGCCGGCCTGGAGGGCATGGAGGTGCCGCTGCGCGTGGCCGTCATGGGCTGCGTCGTCAACGGCCCGGGCGAGGCCCGCGAGGCCGACCTCGGGGTCGCCTCCGGCAACGGCAAGGGCCAGATCTTCGTCAAGGGCGAGGTCATCAAGACCGTCCCCGAGTCCAAGATCGTGGAGACCCTGATCGAGGAGGCCCTCAAGCTCGCCGAGCAGATGCAGGCCGAGGGCGTCGAGTCCGGCGCGCCGACCGTCACCGCCGCCGAGTGACCCACCCCGGTGTCGGGTGAAACCTCGCAGTTCTTCCGGAAGCGGGGCCGTCCGTACGCGGACGGCCCCGCGGCCGTAGCCGGGTGGGGCCAGGGAGTAGGGTGCGGCCAGAGTCGTCTCAGTAAGGTGCTGTCTCGATGCTCGATCGAGGTGTGATGCTCCCCAGCTCGTTCCAGGTCGCCCGCGCCCTGGCGACCACCCGCGTACTGGAACCGTCGGACCTCGCCGACGCCCTCGCCGTCCTCCACCGCGACCCGGTCGCCAACGCCTTCGTCGCCACCCGGGTGGAGGCCGTCGGCCTCGACCCCTGGCGCCTCGGCGGCGAGATGTGGGGCTGGTACGACGACCACGGCGAGCTCGACGCGCTCTGCTACGCCGGGGCCAACCTCGTCCTGGTCGAAGCCGGTCCGCAGGCCGTCCAGGCCTTCGCCGAACGGGCCCGCCGCCAGGGCCGGCGCTGCTCCTCCATCGTCGGACCGGCCGGTCCGACGGCCGCGCTGTGGGCGCTGCTGGAGCGCAGCTGGGGGCCGGCCCGCGAGGTCCGCGGCCACCAGCCGCTGCTCGCCACCACCGCGCCGTCGGCGGAGATCGCCCCGGACCCGCTGGTGCGCCGGGTGCGGCGGCCCGAGGTCGAGACGCTGATGCCGGCCTGCGTGGCGATGTTCACCGAGGAGGTCGGGGTCTCCCCGCTGGCCGGTGACGGCGGACTGCTCTACCAGGCCCGGGTCGCCGAACTGGTGTCCGCCGGTCGCTCCTTCGCCCGCTTCGGCGAGGACGGCGAGGTCGTGTTCAAGGCCGAGATCGGGGCCGTCACCGAGGGCGCCTGCCAGATCCAGGGGGTCTGGGTCGCCCCCGAGCACCGCGGCCGGGGGCACTCCGAGACCGGGATGGCCGCCGTCCTGGAGATCGCGCTGCGTGAGGTGGCGCCGGTGGTGTCGCTCTACGTCAACGACTACAACCTGCGGGCGCGGGCCGCGTACCGACGGGTGGGCTTCCGCGAGGTCGGGGCGTTCATGAGCGTGCTGTTCTGAGTTCCGCCCGGTTCCGGGCCTTGTCCGGAGGCCCGTACGGGCGGCCGCCCCGGGTAGTAACGTCCGGGGCATGGATCAACTGACCGGGGTGCGGATCGAGGCCATCGACCTCGCGGCGTGGGCACCGCAGGCGCTCGATGTCCAGGCGGTGGCGTTCGGGCTCACGCCGGAGGAGGTCATGGTCCGGCTGCACATCGTCGGCCGGCACGCGCAGCAGCCCGGGGTGCTCGCCTTCGGCGCGTTCGACGCCGGGCGGCTGGTCGGCTTCGGGTACGGCATGCCCAACCGCCGCGAGCACTGGTGGAGCAGCGTCATCGAGCCCTACCTGGTCGCCCGCGGCCACGGCGACTGGCTGGACGGCGTGTTCGCCGTCACCGAGCTGCACGTGCTGCCCGAGTACCAGGGCCAGGGCGTCGGCTCGACCCTCATCCGCACCCTGTGCGAGCACTCCGGGCTCGACCGCAGCATCCTCTCCGCGATCGACGCCGAGACGCCCGCCCGCCGGCTCTACCGCGCGCTCGGCTACCGGGACCTCGCCCGCGCCGTGCACTTCCCGAACACCGAGCGCCGCTACGCCGTGATGGGCGCGCCGCTGCCGCTGCGGACGCCGCCGGGGGCCGGGCCGGCCGGTCAGAGCGCGCCGGCGAACTCCAGGTAGAGCTCGGCGTCCGGGCGGCGGCCGGCCGCGAGGGCGGCCAGGCCGAGTTCGACCGCGCGCACCAGGGTCCAGCCGCGCAGCCGCTCCCGGTCCACCTCCAGGGCCTCGGCGAGCTGGTGCAGCCGGCGGCGGACGGCGGCCGGCAGGCCGGGGGAGCCGACCAGGGTGTCCGCCCGGTCCAGGGCCAGCCGGGCCAGGTCGTAGGCGCGTTCGCCGACCAGCGGGCGGGGGTCGATCGCCAGCCAGGGGGCGCGGTCGGCGGCGAGCACGTTGCCGTGGTGGAAGTCGCCGTGCAGCAGGAACTCCTCGGCGGCCGAGGCGGTGAGCGCCCCGGCGCTCTCCAGGGCCTCGGCGATCAGGTCGGCGGCCTCGGCGGCGGTCGGGTCCGGGAGGGCGCGGTGCCGGGTGAGGGCCGCGGCGGTGGCCTCGGCGCGCTCGGCGAGGGCGGGGAAGGGGTGCCCGGGGGCGAGCGGCGTCCAGAGCCGGTGCAGCAGGCTGGTGGCCTCCAGCATCGCCTTGGGCTCGGCGAGCGAGCGGAGCGGGATCTCGCCGTGCAGCCGTTCCAGCAGCAGGACGCCCGCGGCGGGGTCGGCGTCCAGCAGGAGCACGGCGCCGCGGCCGGCCCAGACGGCGAGGGCGTCCGGTTCGCGCGCGGTCCCGGGGGTGCGCAGGCCGACCTTGAGGACGGCCGGGGAGAGGTCGTCGCGGTGCACGTAGGCGACCAGGCTCAGGCTGCCGCCGGGGTCGAGGACGCGCTCCAGGGTGAGGTCGAGGCGGGTGAGCCGCTCCCGGACCAGCGCGGGGAGCCCGTCCAGCCAGCGCGGGCCCTCCTCGGGGTCGGCCGCGGTGACGCTCCGCACCAGCCGGTCGGGGACGGTGAACTGTCCTGGTGCTGCCGACATGCTGGCCCTTCCGTCGTCCCCCGTGGTGGTACCCGTCCATTGTCGGTGATGGGGGTGGAGGCGCAGGTCGGGCGGCGGCTCAGGGGGTGGCGGCGGCCGACCCGGTGGCGGTGCTGGGGGCCGGGGTCGCCGCGGGGTCGGGGAGGCCGGGGAACGGGGTGGCGGCGGCGCCCCAGCGCTGGGCGCGCAGCGCGCACTCGCGCAGGGCGTCGGCGGCGAGGCCGCGCTGGGCGGAGGGGACGGCGGCGACCAGGTCGGCGTAGACCCCGGTGAGCCGGGTCTCCAGGTGGGCGGCGAGGCGGGTCGCGGCGGCCGCGTCGGTGACCGGGAAGGGCAGCTGGTAGCCGGCGGCCGCGGCGGTGGGGGTGGCGCCGGCGCTGCCGAGCAGGCGCTGCCAGGCGTCCCGCCGGGCCTGGTGGGCGGCGAGCGAGCTGCGGGCCTCGGCGCGCTGCTGGTCGTCGGGGAGCCGGGCGCCCACCACGCCGTAGCCGTAGACGGCGGCGTGCTCGGCGCTCAGGGCGCTCTGGAAGGCGGGGACGCCCTCGGCGCCGGGGGGCGAGGGGGAGGCGGCCGGGTCGGGCGCGGTGGCCGGGGCGGTGTCGCCGAGGGCGACCGCGTGCAGCACGCCCGCGGCGGAGACCGAGGCCAGCAGCCGGGCCAGCTGCGGGGAGGCGGCACCGAGGTCGGCCAGCCGGGACTGGGCGGTCTGCCGTTCGAGCGAGGCGAGCGCGGCGAGCGCGGCGGGGGTGCCGACCGTCCCGGCGGGGGCGGTCGCGGTGGGGCCGGCGGTGCCGGAGCCGGTGCCGGAGGTGGCGGTGCCGGAGGTGGAGGCGCCAGGCGTGGGGGTGCCGGACGTGGGGGCGCCGGGCGTGGGAGTGGGCGTCTCGGCGCCGCCGGGCAGGCCGGCGGCGAGCGCGGCGCGGTGCTGGGCGACCTCCGCGCGCAGCGGCTGGAGCCGGCCCTGTCCGGGCCCGGCGAGCAGTGCGTCGTACCCGGCGAGCAGGGTGTCGGTGGCGGCGACGGCACGCAGCCGGACCGGCTCGTCCGGGTCGGGGCGGCGGTCGGCGGCGGGGGCGCCGGGGTCGGTGTGGTGCGCGTCGGTGCAGGCGGTGAGGGCGCCGCCGGCGGTGAGGAGCAGCCCGAGGGCCAGGAAGGTCCGTCGGCTGGGCGGCTGCATGGGGGTCACTCCGGGGCGTGTACGGGAGGACGGCCTGCCCGCCTGCCCTCATTGGCGTGAATGATTACAGAATCCTCACCTGAACGGGCGGGGATTGCCTTGCCGGTGGGGGTCCGCGGGCGATGTGACCTTGCTCGCACCGGGTGGCGGGACCGCTGGTGGTGCGCGGTCCGGAATCGGTGGTTGGGCGGTTCACCGGCTAGGCTTTGGGCCGAGCTGCCGCGACCCGGCCGCGCGCCGGACCGGCGCCGGGGGTGCGGGGCGCCCTTCCGACAACAGCAGACGCGGCCGAGGAGTCCACCCGGATGAGCACCACCCACACCGACCGGCTGCGCGCGTTGCTGGAGCCGCTGGCCGCGCAGGCGGGCCTGGACCTGGAGGACGTCAAGGTCACCCAGGCCGGCAGCCGCCGCCAGGTGCAGATCGACGTGGACGCCGACGGCGGCGTCGACCTGGACGCCATCGCGGAGTTCAGCCGCGTGGTCGGCGAGGCCCTGGACGAGTCGGACGTGATGGGTTCCGGCGCGTACGTGCTGGAGGTCGGTTCGCCGGGCGCGGAGCGTCCGCTGACCGCGCCGCGGCACTGGGCCCGGGCCGAGGGCCGGCTGGCCAAGATCCACCTGGTCGACGGCGGGGAGATCGTCGCCCGGGTGCTGGAGTCGGACGAGGACGGCGCACTGGTCGAGGTGCAGCCCGTGAAGGGCCGCGGCCGGCCCAAGGAGCGCCGTCTGGAGTTCGCCGAGGTCGACCGCGCGCGGGTCCAGGTGGAGTTCAACCGCAAGGACGAGCAGCTGCTCGACGAGGCCCCGGACTTTCCGGACGACGCCTCGGAGGAGGGGGACGACGGTGCGGAGTGAGGACCTGCGCACCGACCGCACCATGACGAACGTGACGAAAGACGAGGAGGCGTAGCCGTGGACATCGACATGAGTGCCCTGCGCACGCTGGTCAGCGAGAAGAACATCCCCTTCGGCCTCGTGGTCGAGTCGATCGAGTCGGCCCTCCTCACCGCGTACCACCGCACCGAGGGCTCGCGCCGTCGCGCCCGGGTCGAGCTGGACCGCAAGACCGGCCACGTGACGGTCTGGGCGACCGAGGACCCGACCGAGCTGGACGAGGGCGTCGAGCCCAAGGAGTTCGACGACACCCCGAACGGCTTCGGCCGGATCGCGTCCAGCATCGGCATGCAGGTGATGATGCAGCGGCTGCGCGACGCCGCCGACGACCAGACCTTCGGTGAGTACGCCGGCAAGGAGGGCGACATCGTCACCGGTGTCGTCCAGCAGGGCAACGACCCGAAGAACGTGCTGGTCGACATCGGCAAGCTGGAGGCCATCCTGCCGCCGCAGGAGCAGGTCCCGGGCGAGGACTACCGGCACGGCACCCGGCTGAAGTGCTACGTGGTGGCCGTGCGCCGGGGTGTCCGCGGCGCGTCGGTGACGCTGTCGCGCACGCACCCGAGCCTGGTGAAGAAGCTGTTCGCGCTGGAGGTCCCGGAGATCGCGGACGGCAGCGTGGAGATCGCGGCGATCGCCCGCGAGGCCGGCCACCGCACCAAGATCGCGGTCTGGTCGCGCCGCCAGGGCCTGAACGCCAAGGGCGCCTGCATCGGCCCGATGGGCGCCCGGGTGCGCGCGGTGATGGGCGAGCTGCACGGCGAGAAGATCGACATCGTCGACTGGTCGGAGGACCCGCGCGAGATGGTCGCCGCCGCGCTGTCCCCCGCCCGGGTGACCAGTGTGGAGATCGTGGACGCCGTCCAGCGCTCCGCGCGGGTGATCGTGCCGGACTACCAGCTGTCGCTGGCGATCGGCAAGGAGGGCCAGAACGCCCGCCTCGCCGCCCGTCTGACCGGCTGGCGGATCGACATCCGTCCGGACACGGAGGGCCAGTCCGAGGAACCTTCGGACCGGTAGTCGTCGTTGTGAAATGCCCCCCGCCGGTCCCCCCGGATCCGGCGGGGCGGCGCCATGTCCCTTCGGAGGGGTAGACTTGCCTTCGTCTGGCCGGACGCACGTCCGAGCACGCCCGGAACGCACCTGCGTGGGCTGCCGCAAGCGCGCGGCCAAGCACCAGCTGTTGCGTGTCACGGCGGTCGAGGGCGTCTGCGTCCCCGATCCCCGCGGCGCACTGCCGGGCCGAGGAGCACACCTGCACCCCGACCCGGCCTGCCTCGACCTCGCGGTCCGCCGACGGGCGTTCCCCCGGGCCTTCCGGCTCCAGGGCGCGCTCGACACCGGGCGGCTCCGGGAGTTCATCGGGGAGCGGGTGGGCGACACCCCGGAGTCCTGAGGCTCCGGTGGGCCCCTCCGCACGGCCGCCGCTCGCGCGGCGGAGAACCACCGCAGCAAGCACGGCGCACGGGCAGCCGTACGTCGTGCCACCAGTCAGGTACCTCGCGATGTGGAAGTAGGTCGAGATTGCGATGAGCACTCGATGAGTACGCGATGAGTACGCGATGGGCACGCCCATGAAGTAGCGACAGTCCGGCGGACGAGACCCCCGGACTCATAGACAGGAGTGAAGTGGCTAAGGTCCGGGTTTACGAACTCGCCAAGGAGCTCGGTTTGGAGAGCAAGGCCGTGATGGCCAAGCTCACCGAGCTGGGTGAGTTCGTCCGTTCGGCGTCCTCGACCATCGAGGCGCCGGTCGTACGCAAGTTGACTGACGCGCTTGGCGTCGCCCCCACCACCGGTGGTGGCTCCGCTGCCAAGCCGGGCCCGCGCAAGCCCGCGGCGCCCCAGCCCGCGGCCGGTTCGGCCGTGGGTGCACCCAAGCCGGGTGCCCCGACCCCGGGTCCGCGCCCCAGCGCGACCCCTGGTCCCCGTCCGACCACCCCCGCTGCCGGGGCGGCGGGCGCCTCGGCAGCGG